>JAGRNJ010000018.1 GCA_020440825.1 Leptospiraceae bacterium
CCAGTCGTTCAAAATGAGCTTTTTCTGCATTCTGGACAAATTCCATAACCAGGTTGCTGAGATGCGTAGCAATAGATGTGTTATCAAGATATGTATAAATGATGTCGGCAAAGGTTTTTTCCATCTCTCCCTGCAGAGGAGACTGATACAATATATGGTACAGAAACCAGATACGGTTATCAATCCATCTTACAAATTTATCCAGAGCCCTTTTTCTTGTCGTTTTATCTTCTTCAGGAAGATCAGTTCGGCTTAATCTATAGTCAACATGATCTTTCAGGTCATTGAAAATAATATCAAACAGATCTTTCTTTTTAGTGACCAGTTCATCTGCAGCAGCTTTGGGAATCGAACGAAAATCAACAAGAGAATGTTTGGGATTCTTGCGATTAAAATCTTTTACAACATTCGATTCAAGAATTTTTTCTGCCAGAGTTGGCGATAGTTTTTTATACAGTATAGCATATACTATAAGATTATTGGTGCTGATAATCTCTGCGCGCCGCGAAAGCAAATCTGGTTGAGCAACATAAATTTCTTCTAGATAAGAATTCATGGCCATCTTCTGCACAACCTGGGCGTGAAAACCCTTGTCTGCCTTCAGGCCATCTTTTCCGGTTGTTCCCATGCCGGGCACCCTTGTAAGAGGAGTTTTTCCTCGGGCCATGAAATCAAAACCTTCTTTAGTCAGAACCAGCGATGCCGGCAAGTTGATCAATGATTTTGAGACATTGCTGCCAGATTCTGCACTCATATTAATCGTATGCGCAACCTGTCATAGCAGAGTGAAAACTGGCTGTCGTGGTTCTACCAAGCCCGCTCACCGTCACAGATTTTTTTTCTTTATCAAGCGAAAAATCAGAAATCGGGACATATTGACGGGTGTAATCATGACAGAACTCTTCACTTTGACCCGTTATAAAATAACACGAGCAGAATTCTTTTGCATAATAGGCAGAGATAATTGAAGGGAATGCCTGAATGTGTTTCCAGTTTATCACTGTAAAAGCCGCCAGCAAAATCCCGACTGTCAGAAGAAAGTAGCCGACTATTTTTCTGAATTTTCGCATCAATTGATCCCTCCCAAAATGTCCCCTGCCAGCTTGAAAACCCGATTCAATGAGAATGAGCCGTCTCTGTCATCCCCTACCCTTACAATTACAGCATCATAAGAAGGAATTATACAAATGTACTGCCCCCAATGACCGGTTGCACAGAATGTATCTCTAGGTGCAGCTGGCCACGGTTTTGGCTGGTCTCTTTCGGGAATACCCTGATTGAGCCACCAATGGGCACCGGTATTTTCTTTGACCAAATATTTATTGGTTGGGGTAAGATAATACGATTTGGCCAAGGTTGTTGAATAGCGCACCCAACCTTCAGGCAGAATACGCCGGTTCTCCCAGATTCCGTCATTAAGATACAAAAAACCGAATTTAGCCATATCTCTGGGAGTCGCATAGAGATAGGAACTGCCGACATAATTGCCCGATTTGTCTTTTTCGAGAGTAACATTTTTCATACCGAGCGGGTTGAAAATTTTCTCCCACGGCCATTTAGCATATTGTTCACCCAGTTTAACCTGCAGAATTTTCATCAGAATATTTGAAGTACCACTGGAATAATAGAATCTTTCACCAGGCTTGTGCTCAACCGGCATTGCCGCAGCAAAGCCAGCCATATCTTCACGGCCACTTGTATAAAGCATTGCAATTACCGAAGACTTGAGGGGAGAACTTTCATAGCCTTCATCCCAGAATAAACCTGAACTCATTTCGAGCAGATCAGACAGGCGGATGGCCTTCTTTTCTTCAACAGCCAGCGGTTTATAATATTGAGCTGCAAAATCATTTTTATTTATGATTCCTTCTTTTTGGGCTACCCCATAAAATGCATTCACAAAACTTTTGGTAACCGACCAGGCCAGATGTGGAGTCTCTTGAGAAAAGCCCCGAGCGTATTTTTCATACACAATTTTGCCATTATGAATGAAAATAAATCCGTCGGTTCGAATTCCCTTTCTGTCTTTTTCATCGCCTGTACGCGAGAAAAGATATTTATCGAGTTCATCAAAACTGTTTTTTGGTATGTCATTGGCAACAGCCTGCCAGCCGTTTGTCGGCCAGTAACTGCGAGCCGGTGGTTTATAATCTGCAGGAATGGCAGATGGCAACTCTACCGGCACGGTAGCAGGATTTTCAGAACAGAACAAAAAGTTCATTAAAATAAGAAGAACGATAATCCAAGAATACTTCATAATCAAGACTAGCTTCTATGTCGTTTCTTGCGCGTCAATGCTTTCCATAAAAATGATTTAGTGCGTAGCACTAGCTGTAATTTATTAACGTTGTAAACCATCCGGCGATTCATGGATTTTTCTGTATGTGATTCTCTACTGGCAAAATACCAAAAAACAAAGTTTATTCATTGACTTTCAATCGATTTTTTCAGTTTTTCGTTCATGAAAAGACACATCAGAATAATTTCTCTGTTAATAGTAATCGGTTTTCAGTCAATCTCTGCGACCTCCAGCAAGACATCTTTGAAAACCATTGGTCTGCTAGCCGGCAACAACCTCTACATGACCTATATTGCATTAAATACCACTGCCGATACTTATTCCCGAAAGGTATATTCAGCAGAGAAGTCTATAACAGTTCTCAGTGAATATGCAAACATGTCAAGGATAACCGGCGAACAGCTGGTAATATTGTCTAAAGATACATCACTCTCAAAAGCCGATAAGAAGTTCATTCTTGAAGTCGCTTCGATTCAGAATGACCTTGCCCATCAGGCAGATGCCTACACAAAATTCATTCGATCTTCAAAGCCAGAAGATGCTGAAAAATTTGCAATTTTTCGTGACCAGAACTGGGCAAAGATACGCAAACTGCTCGGTATCGAAGAACAGCAATAATTTCTTAAAATTCGGTTCTGAGGAATGCCTGAAAAGATTGTACCCTTTTTTGGTTGATCGCCCGTGCTTTGTTCAAGTAATAGTAAATTTCGGGGAGAATAAACATGGATCTTAAAATACCAGAATATGTAAAAAATAAAGCACTCATCCAATGGGTAAAAGAAACCGCAGAATTGACCAAGCCAGATAAAATACACTGGTGTGATGGCAGCCAGCAAGAGTATGATACATTGTGCGAAGAACTGGTACAGGCTGGCACTTTCAGAAAACTGAATCCTGATAAAAAGCCTGGCAGTTATCTGGCTTTCTCTGACCCTTCAGATGTGGCAAGAGTTGAAGACCGCACTTATATTAACTCACTCAGAAAAGGGGATGCTGGTCCCACAAATAACTGGGTAGAACCTGGCGAGATGAAAATTACTCTCAATAAACTGTTAGATGGCTCAATGAAAGGTCGAACCCTGTATGTCATTCCATTCAGCATGGGCCCATTGGGATCGCCCATCGCGCATATCGGCTTTGAGCTTACAGACTCTGCATATGTTGTAGTCAATATGAAAATCATGACCCGAATGGGTAAAGATGTCTATGGTGTGCTGGGCGATGGCGGCTTTGTGAAAGCCTTACACTCTGTAGGTGCACCGTTGAAAGACGGGCAAAAAGACGTTTCATGGCCCTGTAATCCTACTGAAAAATACATTTGCCATTTTCCTGAAGAAAATCTGATTATTTCTTATGGTTCGGGTTATGGTGGTAATGCACTACTCGGGAAAAAATGTTTTGCATTGCGACTGGCATCGACCATGGCAAGAGACCAAGGCTGGCTGGCAGAACATATGCTTATATTGGGTGTAGAAGACCCTAAAGGTGAAAAAACTTATATTTCGGCGGCGTTTCCCTCTGCATGCGGAAAAACGAACTTTGCCATGCTTGTCCCTCCTAAATCAATGGCAGGCTGGAAAGTAACCACCGTAGGCGATGACATTGCCTGGTTAAAGGCGGATGAATCTGGCACGTTAAGGGCAATCAACCCTGAAGCCGGTTTTTTTGGTGTTGCACCGGGTACCAATTTTGATACGAACTTTAATGCAATGACATCATTGCAAAAAAATACAATTTTTACAAATGTCGCTTTAACCTCTGATGGGGATGTATGGTGGGAAGGTCTCACTAAAGAAGCCCCCGATGGCTTAACAGACTGGACAGGTAAACCTTATGATAAAAACTCGGGAAAACCTGCTGCGCACCCGAATGCACGTTTTACTGCACCGGCTTCACAATGTCCCAGTATTGACCCTCGCTGGGAAGACCCCGCAGGAGTGCCTATCTCAGGTATTGTTTTTGGGGGGCGAAGAGCTACAACGGTGCCGTTAGTTTACCAGTCTTTTAATTGGAACTTTGGTGTTTATCTGGCGGCAACCATGGGCTCTGAAACTACTGCAGCTGCATTTGGTCAACAGGGAGTTGTGCGCAGAGATCCCTTTGCGATGCTCCCTTTTATGGGCTATCATGCGGCTGATTATTTTAATCATTGGCTGAACTTTGGCCGCCGCTTACCCAACCCGCCGCGCATATTCGGAGTGAACTGGTTCTTGAAAGATGAAAATGGTAAATTTGCATGGCCGGGCTTCAGTGACAATATGAGAATTCTTCGATGGGTAGTAGACAGGGTGCATGGTAGAACCAGTGCCATAGAATCACCAATTGGCTGGGTTCCTAGATATGATGATATTGACTGGACAGGCTTAGATTTTCCCAAAGAAAAATTTGCATCACTCATGACAATTGACAGCGAATTATGGAAAAAAGAAATTCTCTCTCATGACGAATTATTCTCAAAACTGTATGACCGGTTACCGAAAGAGTTTACCTGGATCAAAGAATTGATGATTTCAAGTCTGTGGCGGTCTCCCGAAAGATGGGACCATACTGGCGATGTAGACGCAAAAGTTGAGTAATGAAAGCAGAGATTTCACCAAAAGCTCATAAACGTGCCAGCAGAATGCTGCACAATATTTATGATCGTTCAACACTTGAGAAAATTCTTGAAGCAGAAGATTTTGCCCGTAAAACTTTATCTTTTTACAGATACGTAAAAATTGACAATCCTGAGTTTTTTCGGGACAAGCTTTACCGAGAATGGTTTTCGTTGAGGGTTTTGGGGCGAGTCTATATCGCACACGAAGGAATAAATGCTCAGGTATCGGTACCAGAGCACAATTACTCAAAATTTTTAGAATCCCTCGAGAGCAGAGCCGAACTGCGCGGCATGCGAATCAACAGAGCGGTTCAAGATGATAAGAAATCATTTTTGAAGTTGAAACTGAAGGTGCGGCCTAAGCTGGTAAACGATGGTCTGCAAGATGACAGCTATGATGTAACCAATGTGGGCACCCACCTTTCACCGGAAGAGTTCAACAGTGCAATGGAACTGCCAGAAACCATCGTAGTAGATATGCGCAATCATTATGAAAGTGAAGTTGGTCATTTCGAGAATGCCGTTTTACCCGAGGCAGATACTTTTCGGGAAGAGCTTCCTCAAGTATTAGACCTGCTGAAGGGTAAAGAAAATCAGAAAGTTCTTTTATACTGTACCGGCGGTATACGCTGTGAAAAAGCCAGTGCCTTTCTTCGGCACCACGGTTTCAATGATGTGAACCAGCTATACGGCGGCATCATTTACTATGCCCACGACATTCAACAAAAACGACTGAAGACCCGGTTTAAAGGTAAAAACTTTGTTTTTGATGAAAGGTTGGGCGAAAAAATCAGTGAAGAAGTAATCTCACACTGCCACCAATGTGAAAACCTCAGTGATAATCATGTGAATTGCGCCAACAACCAATGTCATCTGCTCTTTATTCAATGCGAATCCTGCAAGCAACGATACCAGGGTTGTTGCTCAGAAGAATGCATGAAATATAATTCTTTGAGTGAAGAAGAAAAGCTTGCAAACCCGTTCAAAAAATCAGGGTTTCATCACTCGAGGTTGCGCCCTGTACTACAACAACGATCTGGTTCATGAAACGCAGTTTTCGAAAAGAATTGCTCTTAGCGATAGCCTCTCGCGTAATGCGCTGGTTAATTCAGGGCATTGGCCGCACCTGCAGGGTCAAAATCGTAGTCGGTCAAGAAGTAATCGAAGATTTATTGAACAATAGAAGACCGGTGATTTTCTGCTTTTGGCACAACAGAATATTTTTTTCTGCTTATTATCTGTACCGACACCTTTTCCGTAAAGGAATTCACCTGACAGTTCTTATAAGTCAATCAGATGACGGAGAGCTCATAGCGCGGGTAGTTAAACTCTGGGGAGGAACGCTGGCCCGAGGCAGCAGCACCCGGGGCGGCAAAGATGCTTTATCGATTCTCAATAAAGCGATTCGAAAAGAGAACTCCAGTATTGTAACAACCCCAGACGGGCCCAAAGGCCCTGTGTACCAGTTTCAGCTGGGAACTGTGATTGCTGCTCAATTCACCGGGGCCGAAATTGTACCCATTTGTTTTGATGCAGATAAAAAATGGGAATTGAAATCATGGGATAAATTCATAATTCCCAAACCGTTTTCAAATGTTGTTGTTTCATTCGGTAAACCGGTCAAACTAACCCGCAGTAAATCAGAAGAAGAGCGCGAAGAATCCCGGCTCGTTATTGAGAATGTCATGCGGCAACAAAAAGATCAGGTTACCAGTTTACTGAATGCAATGGGCTAATTATCTTCGAACCGTTTTTTCAAATCAATTCTTGAGTAGTGAAAGTGGAAATTTCAAGACAGCCCTTGTCTGGTTACCATCAGTTTTTATGGAGAAATATTCAAGGGGGTCAATTCCCAGCTCAAAATAAACTTCATCTGCCATGGCAATGCCCAGACCTGCAGATTCAGTTGTATCGAGATATTCTGGCGTAAAGTATTCACCAGAGCGACCTTCTTTAAATAAATTGTGATGAATATTCCGGCTTTTAACAATTCTCTCCATATCTCTTTTCATGACGGGACTTTCATTCGTTACCGCAAATACGATATTATTGTCACCCAGAGCTATTGTGAAAAACATGTTGACTTCACTTTTTGAAATCTTTTGTTTGAACTCCTGAAGTGTACTGCGGTCTTTTTCTGAAATTTCTTTTCCTGTTCGGTTATATTCATCGAGTTTTAAGATATTGATCGTCTGTTTTTTTATCTTGTCGGGCACGATAAAGCGGTTAATAAATTCACGCAAGGCATCATTCTTAAATATAATACGCAGCAGATCATCGGCATTGTTATCTGTTGAAAAACTTGCATTTTCAATACGACGTTTAATTTCTTCCTGAAAAATCAGATACTTGGCATTTGCCTTTATACCATTAAAAATAACTTCTACAATAGCAGAGTACACATTAAAAAGAAATTCCATTTTTAAGTCGAATTCCATATAAACTCTACTGATAATTTCCATTAGTTCTTCTCTGCCATTTCTGGTGAGAGCATTAATCTGAAAATAAGCGAGCGATTTCTCTCTTATATGAGCGATTACTTTTGAAGGTTTGTCTTCGTCCATTGGACCCTCTATCAAATACCTGCCAGCGCGTCTTCTTCTGTGTTAAAAACTTTAATAAAATCGGTAAGCCCCACAGTTTCTATCACTTTTCTAAAATGATCATTCAGATTGCTGACAACCAGCGAGCCGTTTTTATCATTCACTCGATTGAGCAGGGTTATTAGAGCAGCGATTCCTGCTGAGTTGATATACTCAGCTTTCTGCAGATTCACAATGATTTTGGGAGAATTATCGATCGGAATTTTTTCCCAATTTGAGATAAGATCAATTTCAGTCTCACCAGTCACATCTCCCGATAAGTACAATACCGCAATCTGATTTTTCATTTCCAATTGAACCGGATTAACTGACATACTCCCCCAAATTCTGAATGATCAGCTGACCAAATTCAGAACACTTCACTTCTCTGGCACCTTCGAGGTTTTTTGCCAAGTCATAGGTCACAGTTTTCATGGCGATTGTTTTTTTTACCGCTGAATCGAGCAAGGCGGCAGCTTCTTTCCAGCCTATATGTTCGAAAAGTAGAATGCCAGCATAAATTTGAGAAAAAGGATTTACTTTATCAAGACCGGCATATTTAGGAAACGTGCCATGCTCACAATCAAATACAGAAATCCCATTTTCAGGATTCATGTGAATTGCAGGTAGATGTCCCTGCATTCCGATTTGTGCTGCAATGCTTTCGGTAAGAACTCTCATGCCGGGTAGTAGACCGGCAATCACTTCAAATTCTGCTGGTTTGTAAATAATCTCGCTGCACAGTTTCTCAAGCGAAAGTTCGCGAATGAGAATTTTACCGGCAGGAGGGTTTCCGCCACATTCTTCCCAAAAAATTGTTTGATTTGCATATTCAATGCGTACAATATCATTAGCCCATCTGACAAATTGGCCTTCCGTTGAATCCCGCAAATTGCCTCGATGTACCAAAACTACAGATTTTTTATTGTTTTCGACTGTATATTGCATTACTGAGCGAACGGCATTGTTCACAAACTCCTGTGAGACCGCTTGCAGTGAAAAACCAAATGGAAACATAATCTCATTATGATAATTATTTTGTTCTTTAATAACAGAGGCTAATGTCTGGGCAAATTCAGTTTCGGCTTCTGCTTCGAACATATGATAGCCTTGACCTTCGTTTAATTCAAACAAGCAGGTATTGATACGCTCTGGGTGTAAGATATTTCCTGCAATGCCAAAATTCCCCCGTAAAATTCTCAAGCTCAAGGTGAGCTCCAAAGAAGCCTTTATATATTCCAAGGTTCGGGCCGAGGTGGGGCCCTTGATTACAAGTTTGTGATTTTCAATCGCCTGTAGAGTATCTGCCGGCAGGGTTATTTCGGGATTATACTGTACTGCCGCTTTTTCACCGGCTAAAACTTCAAGCCATTCAATTTTTCGGTTTTCATTGTAAACTGCTTTTACGACAGCATCTAGAACCTGGCGGGTAGTTTGCCACATTTCGGGACCACAGCCATCCCCCTCGACATATAAAACGACAGGACATTCTGGTATTTTGGTGTGTCGTTCCAACACATTGACTTTCTGTGCATTTTCGGAATTACGAAGGCCAGAAAACTCCATTTATACCACCGTTTTGGCTTGAGAAGGCCCGTAAAACAAAAAATGGCATAAGACTCCCGATTATGTTAAATTTGAAATGAAATTATGACCGACCTGCACACTCATCATTTGCTCTCAGGTATTGATATACCATCTGGCCAGACTAAGTTTCCTGGTTTATCAAACAGCTTTGCAGAAGAGAATGCACGTCCGTGGTACCAGCGATATATGGTTCCTTTTCTGTTCCTGTTCCTGTTCTTATTTCAACTGATCTTCTCCCTTAATTTTTTTCTGACCACCTCAGTGCAGGATATCATTTATTCGCCAAATACTTTTGACTTTGGGGATCTCACATTTTCCCGTTCCCGTAAATCGACAGTCATTGAAATTGATGAAATCTTTGGTAACCTGTACATAAAAGAGAAAAAGCCCGTCGAAGAAGAACAGAAAACCGGTTCAACTGCAAGTGAAGGCACCGGGGACGGCAACGGCGATGGTTTTGGTGACGGGGCTGAAGATCTCTCCTTTTATCCCGGTATAGCACCGCCACGGCCCGTGGGTGCACTGAAGAGAATTTTTCCCGAAGTTGCAAGGCAAGCGGGGGTAGAGGCTACTGTCTACACAGAAATCATCATCGACACTTCAGGTAAGGTTCGCTCTGCAAAACCTTTATACGTAAACCTTAACAAATCATTGCCCCCTGAGCAGACAACCTCTATGAAAGCAGAATTCGCCAAAGCTGCGCGTACTACTCTGCTGGGAGCCCGCTTTACTACAGTTCAAATCAATGGTAAGGTGGTTCCAGTTCGGATGGAGCTACCACTGCAATTCGAACTGTTTTGAAGAAGTATTAGTTTATTTTCTCAACATACCCGGGAAATAGAATCTTTTCATCTGTAATCAACGAACCGTGTATTTTTACACGCATCACGCCTGAAGCAGATAGAAATTTATCTAAGTGAATATACTTTTGCATCGCTTGCTCAAAATTGCGATACTCAAAATAAATAGGATAATTCTGGCCTTTATAGTTATAAGGGTATCTCTCCATCATGAGCAACGTAACTCGATGACGATCTTCAACAGTTTCTAACACAAGGTGAGAGACCTTTCTTCGCCAGACTGTTTTTTCAAAAAGAGTGTCATTGAGAAAATAATCGGGTTTGGGAATAAGATTGTAAATATAGTAATTTCTTTGATCACCCTCGGGGTAGGGCAACTCAGCCGAAGATATTCTGAATATGGTGAGAACTATTGCTGCAAAAAAAAGATATAGCTTGCGAAAGCTTGAGCAGCTCACGGTGTAATCGGTTCGGAATATATTACTTTCGTTCTCTCATCTACTTTAGTTACAGTAATTGTAATGGTTACACTCTGACCAATTCGCAGCCCGTATCTGCTGGCAGCATTGCGATCGGGCATTGGTATCTTCAAAGTATAAGCATCATAGGGGTTTTGTCCAGATTGAATGATTTTGGCGTTCAAAATTGAGTTCTGGGCCTCTGCACCTATAATTCTTACCTGCAGCCTGTAAGTTTCACCAGCTACTATATTTCTCTGAGGGCGGGTAACTTCAGACGTAACGCCCCGCACAAGCTGAAAATATCTGGGTACGCTGACCAGGCGCCATTCCTGGAAGTACAGCTTATCTTTGACCGGGTTTATTCGCCGGCCTGACTCGTTAATTTCGCTTACTTCTTTCTCAATAGTTGCTTTGTAAAACTCTTTGGTTTTCAAAATTTTCTGATATTCAGCATCGGGGTGATCAGAACCGGTTGCCAGCCCCTCTGTTCCAGTTTCCTTTTTAGGTATGGTTAATTTAGTAAGGGTATCGGGATCTTGACCAAGCTCTCCTCTCAATTTATCGATATGTACCTTGTTATCTTCCCGCACGGTTTTAAAAATTCGATCTTGCACATTAAAACAGGTTGCATCAAATGTATCACCGCTCCCGACAACCGGGCATAGCTCACCAAGAACTGGCTGAATATAAAAAATCTCGGCATAAATAGACACCCAACTGTCTGAGCCGGGGCGGTATTTTGAATTCAGAAAAATTGTCTGTGGAATTTTATCAGTATCGGTATACTGCTGTTCTTCAAATACATACTTGACTTTCTCTGCAGAAGCACTCTCTTCTACTGCTTTTTTACCGTCTCTGGTTAAAAGAACATTGCTCGGGGTTGTTATGGTGGTTATTTTTCTGACATTGTAAGCCTGAAAGTTAATGGTATCCCAACCAATTTCTTCACCCTGAGAGTTCTTAATTACAATTCGATGGGCAAGAATATTTCCGTTTTTGATGGCCTCAACAACATTTATGTTCGATTCCGCATAATTGAGATTCAGCAAAACATAATAATCACCTGCAGCGTTTCTGCGAACAGGAAGCACTGAATCTGAAGGGGCATCGGTCGGCTCCATTACGATCTTGGCCAAGTCGATTGGGCTCTTGAAGGTCTGGGCCTCTTTGACATTTTTGGAAGCACAACTGGTTAGCAACACCACAAGAGCCAGCCCCAGACTTTTTTGTTTCATTATCTGAATCCAGTTCGTCAAAGTGTACATGTTATTGAAGTTGTAGCTCATAGAATTGCCCCGCTGTCTATATTTTCGTGCAATTTTGAAATACATTGATAAAAATAAAGGATTTACATCGTAGCTAGCGGATTTTACGATAAAATATACAAAAAGAAAAGCATTTTTAACTATATTTTCGTCAGAAATGCTACCGGGAGAGTTTATTGAAAGAGAGGCTTAGCAAATACTTTCAGTTCATTGGCATTTTCCTGATTTTGTTAGCCTCAGGTTCTGGTATTTACGCTGATAATATTCAGCGTAAAGCGTATATCTTACCTTACCAAGGGCAGGAACTTCCTGATGACGCTATTCTAAACAGCAAAAATGCAATTCCTTTTATCAATGGGGAAGTTCATCTTGGGTATTTGAAAAAAAATATCTGGGTGAAAGTACAGTTTCAGAACCCGTTTGAAGAAGATCGCAGATTTTTTTTAAATGCTGCAGCCCCGTCAGTAGATACGGTAATCCTCTACCGAAAAAACGGGCAAAATGTTTTCAGCGAAATATACAGATCGGGTGACTCGATTCCTCATCATAAATGGCCAGTAAATTCGCCAGAAATCATGTTTCCTCTGACGTTACAGCCTTCCGAGAATGCCGAACTGTTGATGTCAGCAAAATCAAGCGATAATCTCATCTTGAGATCAACAATTTTAACTGAGAAAGAATTTTTCAGATATGACCACTCACAGCGAGCGATTATTTTCATTTATTTAGGAATGCTGGTCGCACTGGCGCTTTACAATATGTTTCTATTTTTTGCTGTTAGAAGCTCAACGTATATCTCTTATTTTGCCATGGTACTCGGAATAGGAATGTACACTCTTACGCTTTCAGGTTATGGCTTCGAGGTCATGTGGCCCAATTTAACACACTGGAACAGCAGAGCCTCTGACTATGGCGCAATGATTGCCATTTTCGCAGGTACTTTCTTTTCTGTACGATATTTACAGCAGGTTACCCTGCAGCCCAGGTTCGCACGATTCATGCTGGTGCCGGGTATACTCGCCATCGCCGGACTTATCTGGTTTTCTCTGCCGATACCAAATATAGGTTTCAGTATTACCGGTCTGCTGGTTATAGCCTCACTGATAATTTTCTTAACTGCAGGTGTGTTATCATTAAAGGGCGGATACCATCCTGCACGTTACTTTCTTGCAGCCTGGAGTGTATTGATCATCTCAATTGCAATTTATACCGGCCGCTCAGTCGGGATTTTTCCGGTCAATTTATTCACCCAGTATTCCATTTTTGCAGGTTCTGCGGTTGCAGTCACCCTTTTGTCTATGGGTCTCGGAGATCGACTGAGAGTTCTCGAGCGGGATTCTGGGCATATGACCACCCAGCTGCAATTAGCCCGGCAGATACAAAATTCCCTGCTGCCAGAATCGGCACCAGATCTAAAAGGCCTGCAAATAGCGTTTGATTTTGAGCCAATGATGCAGGTCGGTGGTGACTTTCTGGATATCATAGAGTTTGATGAGCGACGTATAGGTGTATTTATCTGTGACGTATCGGGGCACGGGGTACCGGCTGCATTATTGGCGGCCATGATCAAGGTTGCTCTGCATACACGCTGGCAACGTGAATTTCGGCGTCCTGAAGCGGTTCTCACTGAGCTGCACAATAACCTGCGTGGAAAACTGGGAGGGCATTTTCTAACTGCTTTTTTGATTCATCTTGATCTGGATGACGGTCGAGTATCCGTAGCGCGAGCAGGCCATGACCCTGCCTATCGGGTAACCAGTGCCGGGGAGGTTCTACCTCTGCACGCTCCTGGCCGCTTAATGGCAGATTTTATTGAGCCAAAATATGTAGGCGCGACCTATCAATTAACCCCGGGAGACCTGGTTTTTATCTGTACAGACGGGGTTAGTGAATCTATGGATCCTGACGGCAAACCATTTGGCCAACAACGACTCACCTATTATCTGGCTCAACAAAGGCAAGAAAGCCCTGCATCCCTGATTCAAAACCTGAGAAGTAAATTGCGATCTTTTCGGGGCGGGAATACAACAAATGAAGATGATATTACATTGATTGCCATGAAATACACAGGAAAAACCATATGAATGTGGGATTAATCGGCACAGGAATCATGGGTGCTTCTATAGGACGTCATCTTATCGATGCGGGCCATAAACTGCAGATTAATAATCGCACAAAAGGAAAAGCAGAACCCCTGCTAAACGCGGGAGCCAGCTGGGCGAATTCAATAGATGAAATAGCAGAACATTCAGAAGTGATACTCACCATGGTTGGGTATCCCGATGATGTCAGAGACATTTACTATGGTACCAGCAGCACAAACAATACCTTCTCTTCAGGCCTACTCACAATCTTGAAACCCGGGCAAATCATAATTGATCTCACCACATCTGAACCAAACCTTGCACAGACAATTTACCAGCATGCAAAAGGAAAGTCTGCTCATTCACTGGATGCCCCTGTTTCTGGTGGCGACGCAGGAGCCAAAGCCGGCACACTGACGGTAATGGCCGGCGGAGATGAAACCGTTTTCAGAGATATAAAGCCTGTGCTCGAATGCTTCGGAAAAAAAATTCGTTATTGCGGTGAAGCCGGTAAAGGTCAGTCAACGAAACTGGCAAATCAGATCTTAAACACAGGAAATATGCTGGGCATGGTCGAAGCGCTGTTGTATGCCCGAAAAGCAAATCTTGATATGAAAGACACAATTGAAATTATTGGTTCAGGGGCAGCAGCCTCATGGGCAATCAATAACCTTGGACCTCGTATTTTACAAAATAATTTTGAACCGGGTTTTTTGATCGAACATTTTGTGAAAGATATGCAAATTGCGCTCGATGAAGCAAGCAGGCTGAATTTACAGCTACCCGGGTTGACACTTATAAAAAAATTTTATGATCTCGCAATGCAAAAAAATTTAGGTAAAAAAGGTACTCATGCGTTGTTTCTTGTACTGGATGAATTAAGCCAGGGAAAAAACGATTCTGAGATTTTTTATTAAGGAATCTCTGAAAAAATGCAGGAGGGATTTTTTCAAAGGTTACTTAAGAATTAAATTCTTCATTTTTCTGTAGAAATTATTAGAGAGAGTTAAAAATAATCAATGCCATGCTACGTCTTGTATATAAATTTGGCATAAATTAGTAGAGTTATGCAGAGAACAAAAATAATCGCAACCCTGGGGCCAGCCTCCCATGATCTGGAAACAATTCGAAAATTAATTCGAGCTGGCGCAAGCTGTTTCAGAATCAATTTTTCCCATGGTGACGGACCTTCTCAACAAAAAATTATAGACTTAGCCAGAGAAGCGGGCAACCTTGAAGGTAAATTTATCCCGATTTTAGCAGATATTCAAGGTCCTAAGCTGAGGGTTGGAAAACTGCCCAAAGAAGGGGTTACCTTAACTGAAGGGGATGAATTCATCATCACAGGCAGAAAAATCGAAGGCAGTTCGAGAGAAGTTCACTCGCCCTATGAGTATCTTGCAAAAGATGTTTCTAAAGGAACAAAAATCCTGCTGGCAGATGGCACTCTCGAATTAATCGTCGAAAATATCTCAGGCGGGGATGTTTATACAAAAGTTCTTATTGGCGGGCGTTTATATTCCAACAAGGGAATGAATATTCCCAATACCAAGCTTTCTGTAGAGACTTTAACAGGAAAAGATAAACGAGACCTCGATTTTATCTCCCGAGCAGATATTGACCTTGTCGCCATATCTTTTGTTCGAAAAGCCGAAGATCTGGCCCTCGCTCGAAAGTATTTGAACTTTCGCAGAAAACCGATACTCGCCAAACTGGAAGTCACAGAAGCCCTCGATAACCTCGATGAAATCATTGAAAGTTCAGACGGGGTCATGGTCGCCCGTGGTGACCTTGGGGTCGAACTGCCATTCGAACAGGTTCCCGCCTTACAAAAGCGTATTCTCGAACGAGCTGTTATTCGGGGTAAATGGGCCATGGTTGCAACCCAGATGCTGGGTTCTATGGTTTTAAACAGTAGACCATCCCGCGCTGAAGTTTCAGATGTGGCAAATGCGGTTTTAGACGGGGCGGATGCCCTGATGCTCAGTGAAGAAACAGCAACCGGGTCTCACCCGGTCGGGGCGGTTGAGGCCATGTCCCGAATTGCAGCAGAAGCAGAAAACTTGCGTTATCTGAACAAGACTAAAATTGATCCTGATATTTCAAGTTTCGCCGCAGGTGCAGCAGGAGCCGCAGTAAACGCAGCCGAACGTCTGCATGCAAGGGCCATTGTTTCTCTGGCCGGCTCAGGATTAACAACCCTGCTTCTCTCAAAATGGCGACCGGCAATGCCGATAATCGGTCTCGGCTCTTATTTACCGACTCTCAGACGACTAAATGTTCTGCGTGGGGTAATTCCTCTCAAAATAGGTAAAGAGAGCAATATGGAAGAGCAGCTCCTGGCTGTAGATGATTATTTACTTGAAAACGGGCTGGCCAGCCCGGGCGAAACAGTTGTTGCAATTGGGGTCACTCCGTCTGATCAAAATAAAGATCCCAATACAATTCGTTTTCACAGGGTACGGGAATAATTTTTTAATTCAATTACATAAAGCCGAAACCGATACTTTAAAAGCGGTACTATTATGAAAATCTGGAAAACAAATGTTCTTATATTTTTGATTGCAGGTACTAGCCTGTCATCCATCACCTTTGACTGGAAATCAAGACGGGGAGAGAGTGGCTTTGCGCTTGATGTTCCTTCTGACTGGCTGTACGAGGCCTCCGTTAGATCGAATGGTGCCATCATAAAATTTTCAAACCAGGAAGCTGAAATTGAAGTTCGCAGTTTTATAGTTAGCGAAGGAACAGATCGCCGAGCACTGATCAATGCCAAAGCTGCAAGACTTGCAGCATATTACGGCACAGTAAGTCTGCTCGAAGAACGGGAGTCAAAATATGACTCAACCCTGTATCGTGCTACCTGGCAGGCATCGGGCCGCAAAACCAGATTTATAGATGAAACTGGTTTTATCATGAACGGAAATTCAGTACTTATCGTTTCGTGTCTGGTACCGGCCAGTACAGTTTCGAAATACAAAGTAATCTGCGAGAATGCACTTTTCTCGATTCGGGCAACAGAAGGCGAACCGGCAATCATTTCAGAATTGGCTAAATTTACGTTTACAAATTTACCACAAAACAATCGGTCTGCTGCCGAGAATAAAACTGTACCGGTTAAACTGCCTGAAGCACCTAAAACATTAGATGATAAATTTTTGCCACCAGTAAATTGAGAGGAACCATGAGAAAATTAATATTCATTACATTTACAATACTGGGATCTCTTTCGACCATCTTCGCACAGAGCACCACAGAAGATATGCTCAACGAGATTACGGCGATTTGGCCGGCGAACGCATGCGGACATTTTTCCACTGTTGAAAACAATATTCCCTTATACTCTATTGCCTGTTCTGGTGATTATACAGCCAAAGAGAGAAAAGCTTTCCTTGACGTTATTTTTAAAGAAGGCTACCAATTGAGAAATGAAAACTGGAAGCATGGGAATCGCTCAGGATACTATGTTTACAGAACTGAGCGTGCCCGAGGCACAGGTGATTTTGCTTTCTTCAAACTGTTTTTCAGAGATTCTCGCTGGCTTTATCCTAACGTTCCGGGCGATGGTGCTCAATTGCTGCTGTATGTACGTGAAGTAAAAGATATCGAATCGTTAATGGCCTGGCAATCCCTCGGGGTTCCGATCGTTTTTGGCTTGAATATTTTTAATGACAACTCGCCGGCACTCGCAGAAAAAATAACCGAATATGGCCAGGCTTATTTATTAAGTTTTCCTCTCGAACCGAAAAAAGCAAACCCGCAAGACGGCCCGTATCTGGAAGTAGAAACAGCATTAGACAGCCAAAAACTTTCAGAATTGATTGATCATCGGATTGCGCAGTATAATGACATTCGGGGTTTCAGCTACACAATGGGCTCTATTTTTACAGAAAATGTATTTGCCATGCGCCAATTGCTGAGCCATGTTCGCGGACGTGGTATTCAATTTTATTTTGACCCGGTCTCAGCAGGAACGGCGTTTGAAACGGCTAGACTAATGTCGTTTCAAGCCTACCGCTCGACAAATATTATCGAAGCGGGCCTGAAATCACCGAAAACATATTGGGATAGAGCCATAGCCCACTCTAAAAAATCGGGGTATTCACTTGTCGTACTCGATGGGGATGCAGTAAAAGCGCGTGATTATATTGCAACCCAATTGCGCGGCAAGAAACTCCCACCCTCGGCATTTCTAAAGCTGGAAGAACTGCCGGTTCAGCCTAATTGATTCTCAATTTGAGAGTCGGTCACTGTTGGAATCTCAAGACTGACTCTCAAAACTGTGAGACCTGAATCATCTGAATCTTTATCAATGGTAACCTCATAAGCAGAAACTGCCAGCTTCAACGGCAGCTCTTCTAATTTAAACTGACGATTTACCAGGCTGCCTAACTTTAGACTCAGGTCAGTTCGAAAAAATAAGGTGAGGGTACCCTGCCATGAAAATAATTCTACTGAAAACTTTTTATTCCTTTTTTTGATTTCTATTTTTTCTCCCGGGTTCATCAAAAAAGCGAGGTTGCGTACAATGGGGTATTTGGGATTCTCATAACGTCTAATGAAATAAAATCCCAGAATGAGTAGTATAACCAGAACAAAAACAAGAATCATAATATTCAGAACATTGAGTATACTATCAGACCGAACCTGCCCCTGGTGACGAATCAGCACTGTTAAAGAATAGGAAGCTAATTCTGAATTGTCATCAGCAACCAGCAAAACTTTTACCGTGTAGGTATTGTTGTCGGTTCTTACAGACGAATACACTGCGATGTCAATTTCTGTGCGTTGCAATAGATTCTGTAATTTCTTAGCCGGCATTCGCGGTTCAAAACAATTTGATTTGTCCTGTTTTAAGAATTTACGGGTTTTCAGATAAAAAGAAATATTCGAATTTTCAGGGGTTGAACATATTTTTATTTTTTTTGCTTTTGGGTGTCCTGCAATCTTAAAGGTTTTTACTGTATCGCGATGATCAAACCGTACGATTATTTGATCAGCAAATATGCTGGAACTTATACTAAACAGCAAAGGTATCATGAAGACTCTCATAGACCATGTCTTGAAACTGTTTAACAAATAAGTTGTCAAGAGATCGCTGTTTTTCTTGACGAAAACAGAGTATTTGGTTTGATGCCATTATGCAGCGGTTGCTGACATTGATCTTATTAATGACAGTAATGCAGTTGAATAACTGCATTAACATTACAGACCCCGGGTTTGGGCGGGGTAACGCTCGGTTGTCTATTTACTACAGCGATCCGGGTATCGACGAGTTCACAGCAACGAATAAAAAAATCGATTTAGAATTGGTTGATATTATCGATCGAGCGGAAAAATCTGTTTATCTGGCCGTTTATAATTTTAATAAACAGAGCATTATTGACGCTATCTTGAGAGCCCATCTACGAAATCTGGATGTGCGCGTGATCGGCGATATCGATGAATTTTATACCCTCGGTTACCAGGTGATGCAGCAGCAGAGAGTAAACATGATTCTAGGCAACTCCAGCGGCATACAGCACAACAAATTTGCTGTTGTTGATGAAAAGTATGTTTTCATGGGTACCGGCAATCTTTCGAGCACCGACATGGATCGCAATAACAATAACTGGTACATCATCGAAAGCGAAACAATGGCGAAAATTTATACGGATGAATTTCTGCAAATGTATAATGGCCAGTTTGCCGCAAAAAAAAGGCCTAGATCGACCAATTACACTGTAACCGTAAATAATTATCCGATTGAAATATATTTTTCACCTTACCATGGCCAGCGAGCCATGAACAGACTTATTGAATTGGTAAACTCTGCCCAAAAATCTATCGACTATATGATTTTTGCCTACACTCATGATGAGCTAGCAGCAGCCATGGTAAGAGCAGCCAGACAACGAAATATTATGGTACGAGGTACCCATGACTCTACCTTCATCAATGGTGTTTCTCAAGAGGCACCACGATTGTTTGCTGCAGGTTATACCAATCGCTATGGCGTTGATCCCACTCGGTATACTTACGGGCCTTTTCCCAAAGTAGATGGCAATGAAAATACCAAAATTCGCAATAACCCTGCCAGTGGGGGTAAAATGCATGCCAAGACGATCATCATTGATGCGGGCACCGCAAACGCAAAAATGGCAACCGGATCTTTTAACTGGTCAAACAACGCCATTGTCAATAATGATGAAAACATGGTCGTGTTTCACGATGCGTTTGTGGCAAACTCTATCTATCGCCAGTTTCAGGAAACCTGGGACGTGGGTCGAGACCTTGAATTCAGACTCAACAAGAACGGGCACACAGTCAATTCAGGTGATGTAATCATCAGTGAGGTTCACTGGGCTGGTTCTTCGAAAGGCAGCAGTGTTACCGCTAAAGATGATTTTATTGAAATATTCAATAATACTGCTCAACCGATTGATATTTCTCACTGGGGTTTACAATGGGGCAGAAACGAGAACTACAACATCTACCCGGTACCTGACTCAACGAATGAATATTATGAAAACAGACAAAGCTGCCCCGGTGGTTTCGGGGAATATACCACAAGAGCTTTGCCCAATATTATTTGCCCTTACCAGCACCGGGTATTTTACGCTTTACCAACTTCTGCTTTTGCAGAGCCCAGCCAGGATGAAATTGTAACTTTTAATCAGGACGATGGTATTGACCGGGTTGTAACTCCCGACAGCAGCCTGACAACCCGCCACTTTAGAATCTCTGGCGTTAAAAATTTTCAGCTCTCCAATACCGAGTTCAAAATTCGATTATACGATAAAGCTATGAATTTGATCGATGAAGCCGGGGACGGTAACAATGCATATGCTGGCGCACTCGATTCTTCTGGCGGTTCGACCCAGACAAGATCAAAAATACGGCGATCATATACTGATAATTCGAACAGAATGTCAGGCAGTCTTGCTGCTGCCTGGGGAACCAGTACAACAAATATGAACTGCAGTACCACCAACGACCGTTGGACATCCGCCCCGGGTGGCCTAAATACCTGTTCTAACTGCTCTACCTACATGCAATTTGACGGCTGTTTTGATGCGGCAGCCAATACCTTTGCAACTCCCGGTTATGAAAATTCAACAACCCAGCCGCCGGCGGTCAGGCAGGTTATCCTCGATTCAGCAACTTCTTTAAGGGTATTATTCAATAGCAATATGTCAAATTGCTCCACAACGGGTATTACCGTCACAGGTAATGCCAGCTCAGTTTCTGGTACATTTGGCACCCGCACTTTTGCATTGAACACCGGGTTTTCTACTCCCGGCACAAAATACTCATTTTCGATCACAAGCAACTGTCAAGACTATCTGAATACATCAATATCGGGAACACCATTAGCGTTCACTGTTTCTGGGTACTCATCTTCACTTGCTCAGGTAAGACTGCGAAAGGTTGTGATTGACCAGGGGCAGGCGCATGATATCCCCGAGTTGAACAGCAGTACCAGTGAACGGCGCCGCTATATTCGTTTTGAAGCCTCTTCGGCCGGCAGTTTGCGAAATCTTCGGGTTTTAAGATATTCATCAGATGGTCTTGAAGAATTACACCGTTTCAGTGACTTATATGTAATGTCTGGGGACAGTGTGATCGTTTCTTTTTCAAAGCCAAGTCACGACCAGGGGGCCAATGGAACCCAGACTCAAAAACTTGCTTCAAACCACGATATATTTGACCCAACAGTAAATGATACACAGGGTATACCTGCGCGACCGAATCCCAGCGGCAGTTCTGTTTTTCATGTTTTCAGCTCAGCGACAAGCTTATCGGGTACAGGCGATGTTATTATATTGACCTATTGTGGAATAGATTCTGCCAGCTCTGCAGGCTGCAGCTTGTCAAATTTCGGAGTACAGGACGTAGTGTACTATACGAATCGAAGCGGCGATGTAGCAAGCGGTCTAATGGAAGGGCCAATCGCTCATATTCAAGCCAACCTGAATTCCTTTTGGCCAATTCCTGAAGCACCTATCGACGGCCTCAATGATGTAACAATTCAGCGAAGCGGGGTTTGTACCAACAATACACCAGATGGTACCGGCGATTGCACCTGTACATCGACTGCTAGAGGCATTATTAGAATCAGCGATTCAGCGGTCGGTAAAACAGCATGGCAGTGTCTTTAACACTATTATGAAAGAACTCAACCCAAATATTGTTCAGGAAATTATTGACTGGCGCCACCAGATTCACGCTTATCCTGAACTGGCCTTTCAAGAGTACAAAACCAGCGATCTTGTGGCAGAAAAGCTTACTGAATTTAATGTTGAAGTACATCGCGGTCTGGCAGGCACCGGGGTTGTTGGTGTTTTAAACCGGGGAGACGGACCCAAGATCGGGTTACGGGCCGATATGGATGCACTGCCCCTGCAGGAAGAAAATTCATTCGCTCATAAATCAATGGTACCAGGGCGGATGCATGCCTGCGGACATGACGGGCATACTGCAATGTTATTAGGGGCAGCAAAAATACTAGCTGCTGATAACGACTGGCAGGGAACCATTGTCTTTATTTTTCAGCCGGCTGAAGAAAATGAAGGTGGCGGAAAAAAAATGGTCGAAGAAGGTCTTTTTGAAACTTTTCCTGTCGATGCTGTCTTCGGGTTGCACAACTGGCCAACTTTAGCAGTGGGCAAAATTGCAGTTAATGCAGGACCAATGATGGCCGGCTCAGATTCTTTTGAGATTAAAATAGAAGGCAAAGGTACCCATGCAGCAATGCCGAATACCGGCAATGATCTATTGGTTCTGGCATCACAACTTGTTTTAAGCTTTCAGACAATTATTTCGCGTGAAATACATCCGTTAGAGTCTGGTGTCATCAGTGTAACCCAGATTCATGGCGGAGACGCCTTCAATATTTTGCCTGCTTCTGTCATCTTGCGTGGTACAGTACGGTACTTTAAACCTGATATTCAGGATTTTATTCAAAGCCGCATGCAAAAAATGATATCTAATTTTTGTGATTTGCACGATTGTTCATTCCATTTTTCTTATTCTCGCAGATACCCGCCAACAGTTAATTCAGCAAAAGAATCTGAATTCTGTAAAAATACAGTTCGAAAGTTATTTGGAACAGGGAACCTGGTAGAAGACAGTCTGCCAAGTATGGGGGCTGAAGACTTTTCTTTTATGCTCAATGAAAAACCCGGATGCTATATATGGCTTGGAAACGGAGAAAAACAGGGCGGATGCATGCTGCATAACCCAAATTATGACTTCAATGATGATGCTGTTATCTATGGAGTACAATACTGGGTGGGATTGGCTAAGGAATACCTGAAATCTTAATGTCTAGAGCAATCTGCCTTTCTCTTTTTTTCTTTTGTACAGTAAGTTGCAGCTCACACACCGAAATTGAGTTTTCAGAATCATTTTGTACGGCAGTTCATTTGCCATTGATTTTTGTTCATCTGCTACTTGTATTACTGGTATTGGTTGGGCTATTATTTGTTGTACTGGTTGATCTGGTTACCTTCTTTGCTTTGCAGTTAACGTATCTGTACTATCCACTTGTTGTAAGATCTTTTCAGCTGTTAGAACTGTCTACCCGATATTCCTGCCAATAATTTTTTACTTATCAGAACAAAACCGGCTTTTTCACGTCAAAGATTCATGCATAAAAAAATGCAATTTATTGTTCTTTTGATTTTTCTTTCTGCAAACACTGCTATTTTTTCGGCGATAGATCTTGTCACTGTTCCAGAAAGATCTTCAGTACAGTTAACAATCTACAACTCAGCTGATATTACAATGGTCAGTGAAGAAAGAAACCTGACATTCAAAAAAGGATTAAACGCAATACAGTTTACCTGGGCCGAAACATTAATTGACCCGACCAGCCTTCGTATTTCATTCAAAGATAGAAAGGGAAGCCTGACCCTGCTTGATACTGTTTATCCCCAGGGAAGAGCAGCTCTTATCTGGAATATACAATCAGATTTCTCGGGCAGTGCAAATATAGAAATCAACTATTTCACATCAGGCATTTCATGGAAAGCAGATTATACAGCTATTGCCAACGAACAGGAAGATCAACTCGATCTACAGGGATTCATACGAGTTATCAACAACTCAGGAGAAGACTATACCAATGCAAAGGTAAGGCTTGTCGTGGGGAATATAAATCTGGTAGAAAAGATTTCTGATCTGGCAAATTCTCAACTGGTTTATCCGAAAATGCCGGCTCCACAAAAAGCCAGAGCGAGAGAAGATTTCAATCGATATATGAAAAAAGCTGAAGATGCAGCGGAATATGAATTTGCTGGCTCAGCAGGTTCTTCAACTCCTAAAGGTGTCATAAAAGAGGGTCTGTCAGAATACTTTATTTTTACAATAGAAGGCAGAGAAACCATTCCAAATCGATGGCAAAAACAGCTAAAATCTGTATCTGCAAACTCAATTGCACTTAAATCAGTATTTAAGGTTGATTCGAATGGACAAAAATTAAACCCGACGAAAATCTTTGAATTCAGGAACCAGGAAGACAAGGCAAGATCAGGAACTATACAACTGGGTAAGTCTCCCCTGCCTGACGGAACTGTACAAATCTTTACCCAGAAAAACAGCAGGCTCACCTTTCTAACAGCCACAAAAACAAATTATATAGCTACAGGTGATAAAGTAAGACTCAATGCGGGAATCGAATCAAATATTAAAATTGAAAGATCAATTATTGATTATAAAAGAACTGACATCGAAGTGAAAAAACGATTCAATCTCACTGATTATGTTTCGAACTTTACAGAAATTTTCGATTATTCAACCAGAATAGAAAATTCTCTAAATCGATCGATAGAACTTGAAATAGAAAGATCTTTTCCAGAGAATTTTACATTAAAGAATAATTCTACCAAAGTTGAAAAAATCGGAAAAGAAAAACTTGTTTTTTATCCTGTCGTACCTGCCAATAGTACAGTACAGTTCAAATACCAGATTTATGTACCCCATGAGATAGAAAGGTAAAACCATGAAAATGAAAAAATTTACGATTAAATTCTTATTCTACTTAATGCTTTTTTCTTCGGTTTCGGTTTTCCCGAGAACTAAACTGACAACCTTACCAGAAAGAAATAATGTTAGAATTGATATTCAAGACGAAAAATATACCCTGGTAGAAGAAGAGAGAAAAATCAATCTTCTGAAGGGAAAAAATCATATAGAATTTGCCTGGGCAAATACAGGTATTCAAATGGACTCTATACAATTTCGGCCTGCAAACCAGAATGGCGAAACCAAAGTTCTGAATGTCAATTTCCCGCCTGAGGGCAGTGCTCTTTTCTGGGAAGTTTATTCACCAGCATCAGGTCCTGAATCATTCAGAATATCATATCTGATTTCAAATCTGAACAAACAAATTTCTCACGAAGCCAGAGTAGATTCATCAGAAAAGTTTCTTTCTTTAATGACCTACTACACATTAAGCAACCAGACAGGGGAACGGTTTGTCAATGCATCATTGGAATCTGGAATTGGCTTACCAATCAAGAGAGATATCGACTTTAATGAAAGTCGAAAAATTCTGGCTCATAAAACGAATAATCTGAATTTTGAGAAAGTATATCGATTTGACTCTGAGCAGTATGGGAAAAATGTCAGACTTTATTACAAAGTAGAAAATAAGAATAATAAAGAGCCTAAACCTATTTCGGCCGGTAAGGTGAGAATTTACATGGATAATCCCTCGGGTGAAGAGGCTTTTTTAGGAGAAGATTGGGCTGAGCACACAGCATATAACTCTGATCTCGAATTGTTTTTAGGAGAAGCTCAGGAAGTAAAAGTAGAGAGAGCTATAATTCAAGAGAAAGAAAAAAAAGTAAAGGGACCTGTATCTGACTATGCCAGAACCTATCGATTTAAAATTGAAAACTACAGAAAAGAGTCGACTAAACTGATTATTCAGGAGCACCTCTCTGGTGAGTGGGAAATCGAAGAGATAGAATTAAAAGAAGAAAGCGGGGAACGGGCAGCTTTGAGTGAAAAGGCCATCTCTTATTCACAAAAGATCAAAGTGCTTAAGAAAGATATTGAAAATCTGGAAATCATGGCAAATGTTCCTGTAACAGGCGATAAAAAGTGGAATCTGTATGTAACAGTGAATATGAAAAATCGTTGGTAAATTCAGTTTTTGAGTGTGTACATTTTCATTTTTCCCTTACCTTTTACAGCCTGTAAGCCCCGGTTTTCGAAAATAAATTTTTTATTCAACAGCTTATAAACTGTTTCCGAGCAGTTGATTTCACCTGGTAATCCTGAAGACTCCATTCGGCTGGCAGTATTAACAGTATCACCAAACAGATCATAGGCAAACTTCATGTCTGAAATTACGCCTGCCACAAGTGGTCCTGTATGCAAACCAATTCGAATATCCCAGACTGGCAATTTCTGATTTTTTCTTGCCTTCTTCCAATCATTTATGAAATCTCTCATTCGTAATGCGGCCAATGCGGTATGCTCTGCCCCTGACCTCCCGGAAGAATTCAATCCGCCTGCGAGCATATAGCCATCCCCGATTGTTTTTATCTTTTCTAAACCCAATGATTTTGTAATGGCATCAAACTCTCGAAAGCAGATTTCAAGTTCTGAAATCAGTTTTTCAGGACTCATTTTTTCTGCAATTTTTGTAAAGCCAACGAAATCACTGAAAAGAACTGTAATTTTATTGTGTCGAACAGGAATTGCCTGCCCGGTCTTTTTAAGTGACTCTATAATATCAACTGGCAAGATATTGCGTAACAGATTTTCTGCTTTCTCGGTTTCTTCTGCCAATGCAAGCTCTGAGATGGTATTCTGTCTCCAGAATGTGTAGCAACTATATAATATTGAAAAGGCTACAGTAACAATTACAAAATCGTTGATCACAGTAATATATTCCTCAGGTACGGGAAACCAGGGCTGTAAATATTTTTTACTGAAATGTAGCGCCACGAGAGCGCCAGACCCCAGAGAAGCGTTCATCCAGATTATGAATCTTTGTGAAAAACCATAATAGAAAAACGGTAGCGGCAACATGACCAGGTAAAAATAATAGATATTGGCACTCGGTCCCTGGAAGAGTTGCATCATGGTAATGAACAGTAGGCCGGCATAGTAAACCTGAATATGTTTTCGTTCTTCAGATTTTGCTTTGCGCGGTCGCAATACATAAAGCATCTGAAGAATAAATGCTATGGTTGGAGTACCATACCATATCAAATAGGTTGAATACTTTTCCTGATCAAGCGAGATCAGATTCATGAAAATCCAGGCCATAAACAGGCCAACCAGGATGATATCAAACAGAAAAAAAAGTACGAGACGATCTGCTATTCTTCTGTATTTTTCATTAGGAGCCGAAAAATTCAGAGAAAAAAACGAATTGATCCGTTCCGTTTTTTCCTCTGGGTTCAGGGACACAATCTATTTGCCTGACTTTTTCTTTGGTGAGGCCTTTTTCTCTGGTTTCTTTTCAGGTGCCTGAATTTGCGAGAAATCTGTCAGCATTTTATCTGCAATCCCATATTTGACTGCTTCTTCACCATTGAGATAATAATCGCGATCGGTGTCTTTCTCAATTTTCTCTATACTGTGTCCGGTTGCTTCTGCAAGTATTCTGTTCATTTCATTTCGTGTTTTTTTAATTTCTGTCGCATGAATCTTGATATCAATAGCAGGTGCAACAATTTGTCCACTGATCAATGGCTGGTGTATCATCACTTTTGCATGCGGGAACACATACCGGTGTCCTTTTTCACCGGCACATAGCAAGATAGCCCCCATTGAAGCGGCCATGCCCATAGTAATTGTATAAACAGGAGAGGTAATCATCTTCATGACATCATACACGGCCATACCTGAGGTGATCACCCCACCCGGGGAGTTGATAAAAAAATAAATTGGCTTACCCGGATCTGAATTTTCCAGAAACATCAATTGTGCAACAATTGCCTCGGCAGTTTTATCAGAAACTGCTCCCCATAAGAATATCTGCCGTCTATTGAGAAACTGTTCACCGATTCTTTCTCGAATTGCCGGCACACCCTCTTTTTTATCAGAGGTTTTTTTTGGCTCGGCTTCTTCGTCGGGATCTTCATCGAGCAAGAATGGATTCTTTAGATCTTGGTTCATCCGCCAATCTCGGCCACCATAATTGATCGTCAACCCTATTCCGATTAATAGGGAATGAGCAGTTCTAGTTCTTTCATAAAACCGACAAATAAAGTGGTCGATTTTGTGAATCGTTTACTGCTGGTGAAAGGTTAAAGTCAGGTTAATTGAGACTTCAGGAAACTCTGGAGATTTTGGCACCCAAAGCGCGAAGTCTCTGGTCAATATTCTCGTAACCCCGGTCTATTTGAATAATATTCTGAATCGTTGACCTGCCCTCAGCAGCCAGAGCAGCAATAACCAGAGCCATACCTGCACGAATATCGGGTGAGGTCATAGAAGAGCCAAAGAGTTTTGAAGGTCCCATGATTACTGCCCGATGCGGATCGCATAATACGATTTTGGCGCCCATCCCAATCAGTTTATCTGTGAAATACAACCGGCTTTCAAACATTTTTTCGTGAATTAGAACATTACCGCTGCACTGGGTTGCCGTTACCAGAGCAATGGATATCAAATCGGCCGGAAACATTGGCCAGGGCGCATCATCAATCTTCGGAATTTCACCATGTACATCAGTTTGAATTTCCAGCTTTTGTTTCGGTGCTATTCTCAGATTTGTGCGATTATTTTCTGCAACAAATTCGCATTCAATACCCAGGCGCTGCATAACTGCAAGAATCATTCGTAAGTCGCGCGGCAGTATTTTCTCAATCGTCATGTCTCCGCCCGTTAATGCTGCCATAGAAATAAAACTGCCAATCTCAAGATAATCAGGTCCCACGAAGTGCTTGGCTGGCTGCAGATTTTCACAGGCTTCTACACCGACAATTTTCAGAACATTACTGCCTATGCCTTCAATTTGTACACCTTGGGCCTGTAAAAATCGGCATAAACCTTGAACATGCGGCTCAGAAGCAGCATTTTCGATTACGGTTTCACCTTTTGCGATGGCAGCTGCCATAACAGCATTTTCAGTACCTGTTACCGAAGCTTCATCCAGTAAGATATCTGTTCCGATAAATTCATCACAGGTGAGAAGGTAGCCGTCATGAAAAATTTCAATATTTGCGCCAAGCGCCTTGAGAGCGAGAAGATGGGTATCTATACGACGTCTGCCAATTTTATCACCGCCCGGTCTTGGCATAAACACCTTCCCGGTTCTTGCCAGAACCGGCGCCATCAATGTAATCGAACCTCTAAGCGGAGTGATCAGTTCAGCAGGCAAATCACCACTTTTCACAAGATCTGCATGAACTTTAACGTTATGTTTATCATTTTCGATTGTGTTGGTTTCGACACCAAGATAGTCCATTACTTTGATAAGATTGCGTATATCTTCAATGAGTGGTAAATTGTGCACCTCAACCCCATGAGGGTTTAACAGAGAAGCGCAAAGAACTGGCAACGCCTCATTTTTATTTCCCTGCGGCAATATGTTGCCATTGAGCGGATGACCACCTTCAATAATAAATTCTTCGTTCATAAACTTAATACATCTTGCATTGTGTAAGAGCCGGGCTCACGATTGGTAAGCCAGCTGGCAGCATCCAGTGCACCGCGAGCAAAGATATCCCGGGATGTTGCAGTATGTCGTATTTCTATTCTTTCGCCTTCGCCAAAAAAATAGACAGTATGGTCACCGACAACATCTCCGCCACGCAATGCAAAGCTGCCGATCTGGTTGCGAGGTCTTTCGCCGACAATCCCTTCCCTTGCATGAACCAGATTTTCATTTGTCATGTTTGTTTTATTCAGTAATATTTTTTCTAACGATCGCGAAGTTCCCGACGGAGCATCTTTTTTGTGTTTATGATGTACTTCCATAATTTCAATATCAAAATCGCGACCGGCTAATGATGCTGCGGCTTTTTCTGCAAGTGAGAATAACAGGTTGACCCCGACTGACATATTAAACGAAATCAGAAGTGGAATCTTAGAAGATACAGATTGCAGTTTTTCTAATTCATTTGACACCCATCCGGTAGTACCAACAACCAGAGGTTTGCCCAGCTGTTCACATTTCATAGCGGTGATCAAGGTAGAGGCCGGTACAGAAAAATCAATCGCAGCGTCAAAAAGAGAATCGGCATTTTCAAGCATTGACCAGGACGCAATCTCGGTTTTAACATGTTTGATACCGGTCAGTTCTGCATAGCTTTGCCCTATCTGTTCATGAGCATCTCTTTCAATAGTTGCTGTAACCGAAAAATTACTGTTCCCGTCAGCTAATCTTGCTATAGCCTGCCCCATGCGGCCTAAGGCCCCGACCAGAGCAATCCGTATCAAGGTTTTTCTCCCAGAACTTTCTGTATTTCTTCAAGCTTTGATTTTAAACCGGATCTTAAACTTTCACTGATTGGCGTCATAGGTAACCTGAGTTCATTCTTGCACAGCCCCAACAGGGAAGCAGCATATTTAACCGGAATAGGATTGGTTTCAACAAACATTTCATTGCAAAAAGGAAACAGTGTTTGAAAGATTTTTTTTGCGCCTGCAAAATCACTATTAAAAAACTTGCGGGTAATTTCTCCCGTTGATCTCGGGAAAATATTCGAAACTACAGAAATAACCCCTCGTCCACCGGTGGCCAGAAGGGGAAGAGTCAGGTTGTCATCGCCAGATAAAACAAAAAAATCTTCGGGGGTTTCAAGAATCACCTGGCTCATAAAATTCAAATCACCAGTTGCTTCTTTGATACCCGCAATATTCGGATGCTTTGACAATTCTTTGATTGTGTTCAGCGACAGGGTTACATTTGTTCTGCCGGGTATATTATAAAGCACCAGGGGTATAGTAGAAGCCTCTGCAATCGCGAGAAAATGTGCCACTAAACCCGATTGGGTTGGCTTATTATAATACGGGTTAACCAGTAATGCATAATCTGCCCCGTCTTGTGCTGCAGCTTTGGTCAAGTCAATCGCTTCCCGCGTCGAATTAGAACCTGTTCCCGCTATAACAACAATGTCATTTCGAATTGACTTTGACCATTCAACTACACGAGCAATGACTTCGCGATGTTCTTTGTGATCTAATGTAGGGCTCTCACCAGTTGTACCGCATGGCACCAGACCCTCTATCCCGGCATTTACCTGGTATGCTATCAGGTTCTTCAATGCCACGTAGTCGACTTCTTCACCACCGGTTGTGAAGGGCGTCAATAGTGCCGTGTATGTACCCTTTAACGTCATTATTCATGCTTTTTGAGCGAAACAACCTGTCGAGAACAAACAGAACCCGGTTAATTTTATTTTTTATGAACTTTAAATTTGACTTCAGCGTCAAAAAGAACAATAAAACCGAAACAAAGGAAACTAATATCTATGAAAAGAATTCTGGCAATCGCGACTATAAAACCAGTTCTAATTGTACTTACAATCGCTGGTATGCAATTGCTTGCCTCGTCAGATGGCAAAAAGCTTAACGATCTCATTTGTGAAAAAAATACAGCAAATTTCAAAAAACTCAACCTTTCAAAATCTGCAATCAATAAAATTTATAGTCTTGATAAATCAAAATTTTCACTGCTCGAACTCGCCAATTATTGCTATGGGGGCGCTCCTGATATAGCAGATTACCTGATCGAAAGAGGAGCAAATGTGAATCTCTCGGGTGGTGAAGATTACAATCCTTTGATGTGGGCAATCCGCAGCATGAATAAGGTCACAGATGAAGATCCATTTCGCAGAGTCGTTTTTCGTATGATTGAAAAAGGAGCCAATATCAATCATATTGCTAAGATTACGGGCAGAACCCCGCTGATGCTCGCGGCCGGAAAGGGAGATTTCGACCTGGTAAAACTGATGCTAAAAAAAGGAGCTGATAAAAATGTAAAAGCAAACCCGGGTTGGGATGAAGGCACTGCAGCAGATTATGCACGCCAGGGAGGGCATGTCGAACTTGCGTTATTAATTGAGGGAAAAGATCCCGCCGAGTACCGCAAAACACTACATTATGCTGTCATTCATTCTGACTTAGCATCCGTAAAAGAACACATTCAAAAAGGCAGCAATCTCAATGAAGCAGAGACGATCTCTCTATACACCCCGTTGCATTATTCCGCCCAACACAATAGAATCGAGGCAACGAAGCTGTTATTGAATGCAGGTGCAAACCCGAATCTTTTGAGCCATGCTGGAACCACCCCCTTGCGAGAGGCCATTGTTAATTACTATACAAAACTGGCATTGACGTTGGTTGAAAACGGAGCAAGAGGTGACAACAAACAAACAAAAGGTTGCGGATCAAATATGACAGAATTTGGCTGGGCAATCTCATACAACGGATCAGAAATTGCCTACCGGATGCTCGACCTGAATCGTGTTGATGTTAATAAAGTAAATGTCTTCAGTACACTAACCGGTTATCATAAAACGGATCTTAAACATGCTCAAAATTTTGTCAGTCGGGGAATACTGCCTACGGAAGATGATGTAGCTGTTCTTAAAGGTCAAAACTATGCAGGCCATCGTTTAGAACTGATTCGCTACTACGAAAGTATTCTGAGAGACAAAAATTTAATGAAAATACCGGTAATCGGCACTATTCAACCCAAATTAATGACCAAACAGGAAAAAGAGTCTTTAAAATCATCCATTAAACCCAATCAAGCACGGCAGGTGGCCCTGGACACGGTTCCCTGAAAATCAGGGTTCGACCTGCTGCTCTAATAGAATTTGCCGAATAGAGTTCGGTATTTTATTGACCCGGGAATACCCAGTTGAGCTTTACAAATCGCAGTTTATATTTCTCATGACACATGCAGAAGATCAGAATCAAAGATCGTGAGATCGAAGCTCATTATTTTCAAGGGGGCGATGGCCCGAAGCCTGGGATTATTTTCCTGCATGACCTGACCGGTATTCAGGCATCGACTCTGAACACAGCAGAGATTATTGCAAAAAACGGATATCATGTTTTGGTTCCCGACCTCTTCGGTGAACTGGGCATGCCACAGTACTGTTTAAGAATTCTGTTCGATAAGATTGCGCTTACCAATGAAGAGGGAAATGTAGGCCTCGAAGAAATACAAGATCTGATTGATGCCTTTAAGTCATTTCCAGAGGTAATCTCAGATCGCCTGGGTTTTGTCGGCCAGTGTTTGACCGGGGGCTATGTATTGCATGCTGCATTGCGCTCTGAAATTAAAGCACCAATACTTTTTCATCATAGTCTGGGGTTGACAGGCAGCGGATTTCCCGATTCCTGTGCTGGTCGGTTAAAAAATACCGTTCAAGCCCACTTCTCAAATTTTGATCTTTTGTGCCCACCCTGGCGCGCAAACGCGCTGGAAAAACAGCTTGGCTCAAGACTGAAACGATATGACTATAATTTACCTCATGCCATTCCACATTTATTTCAATTGAATGATGAAGGGCGCAGAGCCTTTGACAATATGATGGGTTTTTTCAAGGAACATTTGCGGGAATCACCCCAAGCATAATATGAAAGAAATCAAACTGTATGGATCACCAATAAGCAACTACTTTAACAAAGTTAAACTTGCATTAAATCTAAAAAAACTGAATTTTACTATAGTTCGGTTTGCCCCCTCTGAAAATGATGCAGAATATCTGCAAAAAAACCCAATGGGATTCATACCGACAATTGAAGTCGATGGCAAATTTATTGCAGAGTCCCAGCCGATTCTCGAGTTTCTGGAAGTATATTTTCCAGAGGCCCCTCGTTTAATGCCTGAAGATCCATTTGAAGCCGCGAGAATACGGCAAATCATCAACTATATTGAAGTTTATCTCGATCAGAATGGTCGCAGAATTGCGCGCTATTTTTTTGAAGGCAAAAAACCTGATAAAGGGGTAATCAAAGAAGTAGAACCCGTACTAAAGCGAACCCGAAGAGCTCTTGAAATCGCCTGCCGTTTTAATCCTTATATTGCAGGTACAAATGTCAGCATGGCAGATTGCTCTGCATATCCGTCTTTTCATGCTTTTGACAGACTGCTTGCTAGAGTATTTGGGCCGCAACACCCTCTATTCGAGATGCCGCAATTTGAAAACTATTTAAGCTTCTTGGATAATCAGGAAATTTTTAAAGAAATAGAAGATACACGTCTCAAGACTAAAAAACTGCTCGAACGCGCAAACTTGATCGCAAAAAAGCGGCCCGTGTAGGCCGCTCATTCTTTTATAGCACATACAGAAAGTTGCAGAGAGAATTATCTATAAGATAGATTGCATTTCTGCAATCAGAACTCTCTACTCAAAGTGCCACAGAGATATCAATATGGCCGCACAAACTTTTGCGACCATATCATTATCGGTCTTTCTAGATTCTACAATAAACCAAAGCTGTATGAAACGCCCAGGTTAAATCGCAGTATTGTACCTTTACCGGCTACACTATTGATAGGCACCAGGAATCGAATATCTGGGACAAAGTTAATCGTATTAAAGCCATTGCCCATTGCAATTCTAAAGCCGGTACCGACTTGTATATACAGCTGAGAAGCAACATCTTCCAAAGGAGTATAACGACGTACTGCACCACCTGCAAGATTCTGTGCATCTGTTGGGTTTGCTGCTAAACCGGTTACAGTGTTGTCAAACCAACTCATATAACCATTAGCGAATGATGCGAAATTAAGGCCACCCCCGACCCACCACCAGCGGGCAAACCAGAGATAGTATTTACCAATGGCATCTACACCAATATAATTCAAATTACCTGTACCAGTAAATGATGTACCGCGAAGGTCTGTATAGGTCTTAATTGGAGCGCTCATATAGCCAATCCCCATTTCAAGTCCCCAGATAGTATTGTAAACTTCACCAAATAGCCAGAGACAGCTGATACCGCCATCTGCAGGAACAAAATGATAATCCATCGATGCACGTGCACCAATCGATAACCAGGTCAGCAATGACTCTTTTACCAGAACTCTCTCTGGTACGGTAACAGTTGTAGTCTGTTCTGGAACAGAACGAACTGTACTGGTTCCCTGTCGGGTAGTGATGGTCTTAATTTTGGGAACATCAATTTCTTCCTGTTTCTTTGCTTCTGCCTCTGCGGCAGCAGCTTTTGCAGCTTCTGCTTCAGCATCTGCGTCTTGTGAAAACACAGGAGCAGAAACCATGACAAAAGCCAGCAGCAGCCAGAATTTTAATATGTGCTTGATTGCGGTCATTGTAACCTCTCTAAATTTCATTTTTCTAACAGTGATACGTCGAGCAACTGTTTTGACCCCTTCGAGAGGCCCATGGTATAGCATTCTCAACTTGCAACGTGGTGTCAACTCTATTGTCGGGACTTTTCTTCGAAATAAAAATAAATTTATTTCATGTCTCTGGCACCTGCAGCAAAGTTGCGGGAAGATTTTTGACAGGATCCAGAACCCCTCGAATTAGATTCAACCGTGATAACTCTCCCTTAGACCGAAATTCGCCATGATTGAACTCTTTATAAAGTTCAAAGAAAATACTGTAATAATCCCGGGTTTTCAGTCTCGAAGAACATTCAAGTACATTGGTTTGAATTTTCCTGTACCAGGACAAAAGAACTTGCAATTTTTCAGCGCCGTCCGGCAGAATTTTGCCATGAGTCGGCAATATGAACAGTTTTTTTCCTGTTTTCTTCTCTAAATCTATGAGAGTTTGCAATGAATCAATAAAATCAGGAACAGAAGTCTCCATCCAGGCTGCGGGTAAACGGGCTGCGATGTATAAATCTGCACTCAAGACATACATTACGTCTTTATACTCCACTAAAAAGCCAATCTGGTAAGGGGTATGCCCGGGCAATGCTATTGCTTTGAGCAAAAATTGATCTTGCTCAAAAAAAGAATCTTCGTTATAAGCAATGATCTCGCCATCGAAGATCTGCAGACCACCCCAGTAGGCACGTCGGTATCGAGGTACTGTGAATCCTTTGTGAATGATATCAACCAGCTTTTCGGGAGCAAATATTTTGACCGCTGGAAATTTTTTCAGCAAAGCAGGCAATCCGCCTATATGGTCTTCATGCTGGTGCGTTAAAATTATTCGATCAATTTTTTGTGAGCCCAGAAGTGAAAGCAGAGGTTCCGAAACCGGTAATGACCCGGTATCAATCAAGGTACTGCCCAGTCGGTAGACAGACAGGTGACTGGTCATCTTCAATTCAGGAATTTTCTTATAGAAATTATAACGTGTGAACGGATGGATTTTTTCAACGGAAGTTGTTATCTCAAAAGCTATATCGCTTTCTATTGATTCAGACATCCCGGGAAATTCAAGGTACCTGCTGCTGATTTCTGTGCAGAATTTGTGTAAGTGTAGGTAGCCGAATTATTAGCGAAGGCAACAGTTCCAGAACCGGAATATGCACCGGTAAATGTAAACGTCGCCGAGCCAGAGGTCGGCAGACAATTTGCCATCGAAATAACTACATCGTTAAAGACAACAGAAACAGATGAAGTAACCGGGGCCGAGATTGAATTTGTGATCGTACCGGTAATGGTTCTGGTTCGCGCTGAAGATGCAGCATTGGTTGCAATGGTGGCTGTGCCCGAGATGGCGTGGGTAAAGAGAGTAGAACCCGCACTGTTTTTACCGGTCTTGGTCAGGGTATGCACCTGGGAAATACTGGCGGTAAAACCAGCGGCGAATGTTCCGCCGACGCTAGAGAATGTCCCTACATGAGAAAGCGGTGACGCAGGAGAGGGTGTTGCCCCAGTACAAGTAAGGTTTGCCCCGGTGCCGACGGTTTCGACCTTTTGCCCGTTTGAGCGGCGGGTGATTGAAAAACCAACTGGAGCCCGCGAATGAGTTGCAGTGTTTGCCACATTAGGATTATTTACATCTGCTGCAGATGTATGACAAATTTGCGTTGCCCCGGCAACAATATACTGGTCAGATTTACGGGAACAGTCTGTGTAAGTTTTAACAGAATAGATCCTGTCACCGTTTACAAATGATGGGTTCACATTCACCTTACCAGAAGTTGAAATATGATCATTAAACCCGGTCTGGCAGGCAATATCAAACGCTGTTGCGTGTAAACTCTGCATGCCCGGCAAAAAGCGTATCATTTTATCAAGCAAACGCTCTTCTTCGGGCAGAATATTATTTGCAATAAACCTTTCTGATGAAGTAGAAATAACAGAGAGGTCAGCAGTACCTTCGAAAACCCCATCAAACACAGATTCCAGTGCATATTGTACCTGTAGAGATTCTGGTGCTGCATCTGAATTCTCACTCAGGTTAGTGCAACCGGCCAGAACAGTGAATAAAGACAGAATTAGAGCATTTATCTGGAATACTTTCAAAATATACCGCCGAAAACTATTGCAGACCGCCAGTTTAGAATGTCAATCAATAATCAGGGTAACGTTACAGTTCTTTGCGGCGAAGAGTGGGTCAGGTTGCCATTGCCATCATAACCCCAGACGGCCCAGTAATATGTCCCGGCTGGCGGGCTGGTCTGTGCCCCGGTGAAATTTCCTGTCCCCGGGTCAAAAGCATAGAGTGTCACCCGAGTCTGTAAACCCGCAGAAAAACCACCTAAGCCGGTTCTACTGCCATACTTGAAGTTTTGTACATTCGAAACCTTATTGTCTGCAGTGGTAATCGGTGCATCAAATAAGGCAAACACCAGAAAAGCGACCCCATTCGGAGCGTTGTATCGAAAGTGGTCAGTGGTATTGTATGTGGCTGTTGTGAGAGGCAAACGCAACTCAACATCTTCCAGACCGGCAAACACGGGAGTCTTAGGTTGATTATCCTGTTCTGAGTTGGTACAAGAGACAGTTAAAAAGATTGCGATTCCCAATGTGCAGTAGATTTTAACGAATAATTTGGTGAAAAAATAGGCGGATGTATTTCTTTGTTTCATATATCCCTCAAAAATAACTTCGAATGCCTGCGGCAATCTGCCAGGAATGCATTTCAATCTGGGTTTGGGTAGCAACGAGACCACCGATGATTCCCTGCGAAGAATGCACCGTGCGATTGATTTTACCCGGTACAAATTCATACCGAATTTCAGCATACGGTGAGATGCTGCGACCCGGTAAAAATTCGAGACCTGCACTGGCCATCAGCTTGAATTTCAAACCTGAATCCAGTTCTTCTTCGTCTTGCTCACCATTGATCAACCTTGCACGATAATCTGTGTATTGAAGGCCACCCATGCCAAAACCAAACCAGGGGGCCACCGAGGTAAATGATTTGAATGGATGGATTTCTGCCAGCAAGCCATAATTAAAAACAGAGTATTTGCGGGTCTGTTCAACATTTGCATTAAACGGGCTGGCTAGACTATAGCTGTGACTCATTCTGTGCCAGGAAATTTCGGCCCGAAAGTTATAAATGCGATAACCGGCCCCAATATGAAACTGGGCAGTCTGTGCATTTCTAACCACATTTTCAAGAGGGACAATATGCAAAAAGGCAAGCCCGGCAAAACCTCGCAAGTTTGAGCGACGGGGTACCAGATTCCCGCGAATTTCTTCTGTCTCTCCCGGGTCTAATTCAACCGTGATTGATTCTTCTTCAAAACCGGGTTTTATAAAAACAAAAGTATGGGAACCGGGGTTCACAGCTTTCTTCTGAATAGGAGTTTTGCCAATCGAAACCCCATTCATAGTAACAGATGCATTTTCAGGATTCGAGAACAGAACAACATATGATGACTTGTTTCCGCTCTGTGATGGCAACATTGAAGAAAATTCAGAACTTACGCGATCAAACAATTCTGCAAGCGGGGCATCGACTCGTCTTGCAGACTCAATTTCCCCGGTTATCACATTGACCAGATTCAGGTTAACGGTTACAGATTCCGGGGTGCCTGAAAATGAACCCAAGATCAAATAATCTGCATTGAGTAATTTTCGCGTCGAATCTCTCTGGCGCTCTGCAATTAGTCCCGATTGTTCCCATTCAATCTCTTTTAAAATCTCGGCAACGCGTCTGCGTTCGATCGCAGTATAAGCAGGATGATCGGCAATCACTGGAGTCAAAGAATCTGGCAAAGCATCCTTTAAGTACCTTAAACCGGGAGAGTTATCGAGCTGTTGAAAGGCAACCACTGCAATATTTGCAGAATTGGCGAGCGTGGCGACGGGCAGCACAAAATAACCCGATACTAGGATGGCAAAGAGTTTTGATCTCATTTTAAAAACCCAGACCCAGCTTTCCCATGGTGCCCCATGAGAAAAGTTCATCGCACTAAATATAAAGAAGCAGGTGCAAATTTTAAAATTCGAGCAGAAGTACTGCCAAGCAGTACCTGGCGCACTTTTGATTTTCGAGAAGTACCGATAACAATCATATCGATATTGTGGTCAGTTGCATAGTCGAGCACTACCTGGTGAGGTAAACCCCATAAATTTTCTTTTGTAACTTTTACGCCACTCAGGTCGATATCTTTCAAAAAGTCATTTACTTTCGCAATTTGGTCGAGCCTGAATTTTTCTTCGTCTTTTTCGACTCGCTCTGCAGGCAAACCGAAAGGATTCACATCTGGTGCAGGAATCGCGTGCAGAACAATCAACTCTGCTCCGGTTTTGCGAGCCAGTTTTGCTGCACCATCGAGTGCCACTTTGCATTTTTCATCAAAGTCAATCGCAACAAGCAGTCTTTTGATATCTGGCTTTTTTATCAGCATCACAGAGCACTGAGATTCACGTACAATCGCTTCAGCGGTTGTACCGGTAATCCATTCCCGTTTGGCACCCGGGTCTCCGCCACCGACTACTATCAAATCTGGATTATAGAGCTCTTCTGCTTCGAGAATTGAAAAAGCAGCACTGCCTTTTAAAATCTTCACCTGGTCTGGTTCTTTTTTGCCAATGATATCTGCATGTTTTTCTTGCAGTCTATTCAATGCCTCTTTTTCATACAACCCCGAATTGAGCCAGTCTTGCCAGAAACTGGTCACAATATGTACAGAAATGAGGTCAATGGTATAGGCACGGTGCAACTGGGTCAAAACTTTCGCAGCTAGTTTCGACGACTCTTTGAAATCTGTGGCATAAAGAACCTTCATAACAAGCGGTATACGGTGCCAGTTTACAATGTCAAGTTTTAATCTGCAGCTTTACGGTCTTGTATTTCTATAGGGGTTTTGATATAGGCATAAACTGCCAGAATAAGCCCGACGAGAAAAACCCCGCCCATGAAACCGAAGAACATGAATCGTTCTTTTGCCGCTTCCCGGCCCAATTCAGGTGCATAGATTGCCGCAAATAGCCATACCATGGGGTATAAAAAACCGCCGACAGAAATAAACCAGCTGCTAACGTCCCGCAACCTGCCACTTGAAACCATGAACTGTAGAAACAGCAATGCCGATAAAGCCATTGCACCAATACCTGTTGAATGAAAGTGATAGCGCTGATAATAGCGCCAGATTTTTTCTGCCTCACTCTCAATCTGTTTTTCCCGGGTTTCAGGGTCAGGATTTCTCATCGTAGGCTGGTTTTGCAACAATCCACTGCGGATTACCCGCTTAAATGAATCTTCATTCACGCCGAACGCAATGGCAATTGTTACCCCGCCGATCATGGTTAACAGCGCCAAAATAAAAGGAATTTTTTTCATGGTCGATATTAACTGAAATGGTCGTACTGCAAAGATTTTTTCTGGTGCTCTAACAGGCGGGGTAATTTAACTTGTTTCGATCAAGTTTGCACAGCTTAAGTTTTTGGCCACCGAATACTATCAAAGAATGACGTATTCTTTTGTTACTCTTGACGAACTGCAGGCTATTTGGCTGCAGTCGCTATGTCATATTCGAGTGCATCACTGAAACGAACCCTGGGGCCACTCTCTGTCTGGGGACTTGGGGTTGGGTATGTTATCTCAGGAATGTATTTCGGCTGGAATCTGGGGTTACCGGAAGGTGGCCCTTATGGCATGCTGGTTGCAACTATCTTTGTTACTGTGATGTACGTTTGTTTTGTTCTGTCCTATTCTGAACTTGCTGCAGCAATTCCCAGAGCTGGCGGGGCATTTGTCTATGCTCACCGAGCCCTTGGTCCCATGCCCGGCTTTATTGCCGGTGCTGCCCAGGGTATCGAATTTGTTTTTGCACCGCCAGCGATTGCTGCGGCCATAGGTGCCTATATCTCGATTTTTTTTCCCGATGCTTCGCCTATTTTTATTGCTATGGCTGCCTATATACTTTTTACAGGACTCAACATCTATGGGGTGCAACAGTCTGCAATCTTTGGCATTATCATTACGATTCTGGCAGTGCTTGAACTGTTGCTTTTTGTAGGTCTTACATTACCCCATTTCGAATGGGTACAGTTTCAAAAAAACCCATTGCCTAACGGCTGGTTCGGTGCCTTTGCTGCGATCCCCTATGCAATCTGGTTTTATCTTGCAATCGAGGGAGTGGCCAATATAGCAGAAGAGGTAAAAAACCCGCAGCGAGATCTTTTTATTGGCTTTAACCTGGCCATGGCGACTCTTGTTCTATTGGCTCTTGCAGTTTTTTTCTCAGGAGTCGGCATTGCTGGCTGGGAAAGCATCGTTTACCCCGCCGGTTCAACCTCACCTTCTGACTCACCATTGCCGTTAGCCCTGGCAAAGGTGACGGGAGAGTCTCATGTGATGTATCACCTGCTGGTCAGTATTGGCTTGCTTGGGCTTTTGGCGTCATTCCATGGGATCATTCTGGTTGCCGGTCGCACCACAATGGAATTTGGACGGGTGGGTTATGCTCCTCAATTTATTGGCAAGGTACTGCAAAAGCGCCAGACACCTGCTTTCGCACTCATCGTAAATATGGGTATTGGTTTCTGTGCTCTATTGACAGGTAAGACATCAGAAATCATAACCCTGGCTGTTTTTGGCGCGATCACTTTGTATATTGTGTCTTTGATTTCTGTTTTTAAATTGAGAAAAGTTGAACCTGAATTAGAAAGACCTTTTAAAACTCCGTTATACCCATTTATCCCGATGATCGCCCTTTCGATCGCTATAATCTGTTTACTAGCTTTGATATATTTCAATTTTATTCTATTTCTGATTTACGGATTTTTATTGCTCATTGGCAGCATATGGTTTAAATTCTTTGTGAGCGGCGAAGCTAAAACCGCCCTGAATCTGAATTCTAATGTTTAACTGCCATGCAAGAAAAGCAACATCCATTGCGCAAAGAAGATTTAAAGCTGGCCAAAGAAATTGATCAACAAATAAATCAACTGAGCAAGCTTACCGGCGACAGAATATTATTGGTTAAAGAATCAGATACGCAGCAGCTAAAATACTCAAGCTTTGAAAGTCTTATACGCGAGTCTATTCTCGAACACCAAGCCATTGAAAATTCTTTTGCAGAGGGACATGTCTATTGCTGGCGATGCCAGCAATCCCGGGATGAGCACACCCAGCCTGCTTCAGAGAGAGAAGTATTTCTCGGATATTCTCCCCAGGGGCAGCCTCAATGGGGTGAGTTCGCACAGGCTCTATTAGATCTGAAAGACCCTCGCTATTACCTTGCTTTTGAAGAAAAACCTGTAATGCTGAGTCGATACCTGCCGGGCAGAGAGCTGTCAAAACTGCAGCTAAAAAGCCACGGCAAAGGAAATGCAGGTTACCGTATTCTCTCGCAGATATACCTGGGATATCTGCCCGGCCCGACCGGCAAAATGGCGCTGACGATACAGATCATTGAGTGGAAGAAGAAAAACGGTAAACGTTATCTTAATGTCAATATTATCGGCAAAGATTACACCAGTGCAACGTTGCGCGAACTTTTATCGAGAAAACCATATGCCGGCGTTTTCGAAGCGTTGACAATTCTGGAACAGAATATTGCGGCATTGCAGAACTCCATCCGCCTTAGCAGTACTGCAAAGGATAAAGCCGAAAAATACAGGCAGATTCCTGTACTCATGAAAGAATTTGAAACTTCATTACAGAAATTGGCCCGTCGAAAAACTCGAAGAACCGAGCATGCACAGGCCAGACTCAGCGAAAAACGCCCGGTAAACAAAGCGCTCGATGACCTGCGAGCCGCCTCGAATGAGAACATCTTTAAAGAAAATAAAGATGACCGTAGAATAGTTATTGGCCCCAAGAATCGGGTACATGTTTTTGAGGCGGATGGCAAACATATCACATCTTTGACGCTCGATCGGGTTTCAATTGACCGACGCCTGAAAATTATGCGCTGGTTGCCGCTGGCATCAACAGAAAAAGAGCAACTGCGGCGAATACATGGCATTTAGCGGTGAATATTCGATGCAAGGTGTATTTTATAGTTCCTGCAGTATTTGCAGTGAAGTCTGGCGAATCAAAGTAGACTCATGCTTGCGTGACAGATAACGCAGCCGGCGCACCACCGCAGGTTTATCAAGATAGTTTCGAAAAGCAAGAACGATTTCTCTCAGTTCAGCCAGATTCTCAGTATGAAAAGATCTGCGAAACAAATACGGAAAAGCACGGGCATCATCATACCAGAGCAAAGTACGATAGACCTCTGACAGCACGGCGGGTTCTTTATCTTTCAAGCGAAACACAGCATCAAAGAAAAATTTTTTTTCATCTTGCTCATCGTCATAATTTCGCCACTGTCGAAACGCCTCTTCTCTAACCAGCCATTCTTCGTCTTTCGTCATTTTGACAATCTTTGGCAAGGCACTTGGGTCGAGCGGCAGGGCTCCGAATGCTTTCAAAGCTTCCCAGCGTACCATTGACCAGGGGTGATCAAGCAGTATGATAATTTCATACCGGTAGTCGTTCAACCGATAACCATTGATAATCTTGAGAGCAGAAATAATAACCTGCGGGTGCTCATCTTGCAATGCAGCTTTTAAGATTGCAACTTCATTCGGTTCACGTACCGTTAAGATACTGATTCGTTCGAGAAATTCAATTTTTCTTGCCCAGTCAAGTTGAGAGAGAGTGTCAACATTTCTGTTATTGTCTGCCTTAATTTCAGGAGCAGAACTACATTTGATCATTAGAAAAATCATGACCAATGCAGGAAAACAGATTCTGATAAAATCAGCAATTAATACGCCGTTCGATTTTTGCAGGGAATTTGGTTTTTCAGTAAATAAATTCAAATGTAACCTGTAATTTTTCAATTTGATTCGACTCAGTCCAGAAGAACGACGGAATAAAACTCGAAGCAAGTGAAAAATCAATTCTCAGTTTGTCACCCCAGAAATCTGAGCCTGCAATACCACCAAAACCAAGCGTCCAGAGAATCTGCCGTTCATTACCGCCAGAGAAGTCAAAAAAGTCTTCAGTAAACATTCCCGTTCTAAAAACAAGACCCGGCCACCAGGGCATTGGGAAATCGGCTCCTACCCGGGGGTGAAAATTGCCAAAAAATCCTCTTCGAAAATTAGGGGTAATGTCTACACCGTTTCTTCGAAAGTATGTTCCGGCAAACGATGCATGCTCTACTTCAAATGCCAATTTGACTTTTTTTATGTGAGTCGAGACCCCGAATTTGAAAAAATCAGGCAGTTTTTCATCAACTAGAGCTCCGGTTGAAAAGGGCTGATAACTGAGTTCTGCACCGGGTCGAAAGAACATACCCAGTGTAAAAGAGTCAGCATGATAAAGAGCAGATACAGACCATGTCGCTGACCAGGCGGCAAACCTGTCACTTTGCAGACCAACTAGTGCACCTCCGGTTACCCCAATGTTGACCCTGCGCGTCAGCGGATACGCAGCTGCCGCTTCCATGGTATACACAATAAAATTATCATCGGGAAAACGGCGTTGAAAAGGAGATTGAATAATTACTCCGCCTCCCAGGTTTTCGGTTATAGGTGCACCCCAGGCAAGCACAGGAATATATTGGGGTTGCAACGAAACCTGGGTTTGTATTCGATTGATGCGGGTTTGAGCATCAAGACCTACGGCAAATGCAGATTCAGAGATATCAGCAAGATAAGATGGATTCTGGCCAATTGTACCAATGGAATCAATATTTGATACGCCGGTCGCTCCGGCTCCCATTGCCCTCGCCCCCGGTCGGTAAATATCATAGGGCCGGTAGACACCAGCTAAGCCCTGTGAAAAAAACATTAGAGCAACCGATGTGCATAGAAAGGTTCGCATTTTTTTATTTTGAAATATGCTTACCGATTTCAAAAGCAGTTTTATAGCCTGTTTGCTGTAAAGTTGTTCTGTCAATGTAGTTCTCCCAAGCTGAATTCTTAATAAACTTAAGTTTTTGACCGCCCTCTGGGCACAAGGCAAATTACCCTTAAGAGTACACCAGAAAACCAATATAAGAGAAGTAGGCAACTAAAAATACCACGCCCTCCCATCTTTCAATCTTGCGACCCTTGCCTGTGAAAATGAACACAAAAAGCAGCAAACTTGCCATTAAATTGACCAGCATATCTAATGAATTATCAAAATTAACCGGTATGGTCTTTATTGTTGCTGATACCCCAAGAATAAAAAACGTATTGAAAATATTAGAACCTACTACATTGCCAATGGCAATATCTACATTCTTTTTAAGTACTGCTGTTATAGATGTTGCAAGCTCAGGCAGGCTGGTTCCTATAGATACTATGGTGAGGCCGATAATTCTCTCTGAAAGCCCGAATGTTCTGCCTATGCTTACTGCAGAATCTACAATCAGCTTTCCGCCGAGAATAAGGCCACTTAATCCCAGAACAAAAAACAAGGCAGACTTTGCCATGCTCCAGTCTTTCGTTTCAATGCTTTCATCAGTTGCTCCCGATTTTGACACACTTATATTGTAAGCCAGAAAGATTGTAAAAAACATCAGCAGAATATACCCATCGGCACGACCCATAATCTCGGGCATGATACTATCTAACAATTTATCACTGGCAAGTACAAGTACTGCCACAGCCGCAAGAACAGCTAAAGGAATCTCAATCCATGTGGTCTGGCTCTTGACAGTGAGCGGAAAAATAACGGCGCTAATACCAAGAATTCCAAGAATATTGAATATATTGCTGCCCAATACATTGCCAAGCACGATCTCGGGGTTCCCTGAAACAGAGGCAAAGATGTTTACAACCATTTCTGGTGCAGAAGTTCCGAAGGCAACTATGGTTAACCCGATCACCATCTCTGGAATGTTGAGTTTTTTAGCAATGCAGGATGCAGAGTCTACCAAAGCGCCTGCTGCATAAACGAGTACTGCAAAACCTGTTATGAGAAGAATTATATTTAGCATAATCAATTATTGTAAAACACATAACATGTCAATTTATTCTGCTTGACAGGGTCAAAGAGTTACTGACTTTGAAAAAGAAAGACAGACCGTGCGCTGTCTTTTTTTATGCCCTTATTTTTGGGCATTGATTTTAAGAATTTAATTGAGGGAACCAATGAGCGAACAGGAAACAACAGAAAATAAACCAGTCAGCGAAGATACGCTCGAGGGGCGAATTCAAAATCAGTTTAACGAAGAGAAGTGGACCCGTATCTCTGCCCGGGATGTCAGTATCTCACGTTTTAAAATGCTGGAATCAATTTTAGATGAAGCTTATAAAAAAAACGCAGTCGACACTTTGCGCTCAATGTCTCAAGAACATCTTAAAGATTATGAACCATCTGTTGCCGCATTATATTTTCTAGGTATTATTGATCTTAAAAGCAAAGAGGCAGATCACGGAGTTAATATCAAACGCCTGCTAGACCAGTTTCAAGAACAAGGCAAATGGGCGGTGATTGACTATATCACAGAACGAATTTATCCTGAAACACAAAACCTGACTATTATCAGAATGCGTGCGACAGCTCTTGAAAAACTGGGAAAAACAAAAGAGGCAATTCCGATTCTTGAGACTCTGGTAAGAAAAGATAAAAAAAGCCCCGAGATCGCCCTTAAACTGGCAGATGCCTCCCTAAATTCAGACCTTGATAAAGCGGTTGAATTTTATAAGCAGGCTATGGAAGGCTTTGCAAAAACTTTTGCCTTTGAAAAACTGAAAACGGTCTGGACAAAATTTATTGAGCTGGTACCAGACGATTTTTCATTCTTTAAGAAGATTGAGAGAATCTTGAGCGGTCATCGCCAAAAAGATATCGTTGCAGATCTTTACAATATTGTAGCTACTTACTATGTCAAGAATGATGACGTTGATAATATTATTAAATTGAGTAAAAAAATTCTTGAATATAACCCGAATTTGATCAAATATCGAAATGAACTGGTTCGGGCGTACCGGGAAAAATATAAAGAGCATTCGCTGCTCGAAGAATTTCTGAAATTCAGTGGCCTATTGACCAAAAAAACAGTCAGTACAGCAATCCAGAGCTTTGAAACTAACATTGTCTTTGATAAAGGAAACTATGTTTTTCACAGAACGTGGGGAGTTGGCAAAATCAATGAATTGACAACCGATGAAATGATTATCGACTTCAAAACAAAACCCGGCCATAAGATGGACATCCAGATGGCTTTGAAGTCTCTGAAGCCACTCAAAGAAGACCATTTCTGGGTCCAGGTTTCAGAAAATGAAGAAAAAATGAAAGAGATGTTTGAAAAAGATCTCAAAGGGTTTTTTGTTATACTTATAAAGTCTTTTGGCGGAAGTATGACCTTGGGTGATATAAAAGCCGAGCTTTCAGATAAATTTGTACCCCTCAAAGTATGGTCAAAATGGTGGACCAAACATCGCCCGATTGTTGTAGATAATCGTGAAATTATACCTTCGGCAACTAAAAAAGATCTACTGGAATATCATGAATCACCGATTGCCGGGGCTGAAAAACTGATTGAGAAGTTTCTGCAGGCACAATCATATGAAGAAAAGCTCGATATGCTGTTGACCACGATCAACAAATCGACTACATCAAAAGCTGACGGTGAAAATGAAAGAACTACTGCCGCAGAAGAAATGACAATCTTTTTCAAAGATTCTTTAAAATCAGTAGATTTTCATACCCGTTTGTTAAGTCTTTTGGCTCTGGGTCTGGCTGATCAGCGTTTATCTGGTTTTGATCTCAAAACTGAAGTCACTGAAGATGTCAAGAAAGAGATCGCGACCACTTTCTCAAGCTACACACCCGTTCAGGCTGCGGCATTCGGGGCAAACATAAAGTCTCATGATCTACGGGAATACTATGCAAGCTGGATCAAAGAAAATCACCCTAAATGGGAAAATGTACTCATTGAAATGCTATTCGAGACACCTTTGAGAAACCAGCCTCACTATTGGTCTATGCTGCTTGAAAACCCGAACGAAACCTTGATCAAGACTTTTTATAATCGTCTGGTGAAAGATGCAAAATCAAATATTGAGCTGTATATCTGGACACTGAAGCAGAGATTAATGGATGATTCAGATCAACCTGCGGGAATCAGTATTATTGAACATATACTGGGATTTTTCAGGTTGCTGCGATCAATTCAGAAAAGTGAATTAAAAGGAACTAAACTCAAGAATGCTGCGCGGGATTTGATCATTGGTGCCCGCTCAGAATTGCTTGGTCAGGTAATCGCCGAGCAGGGGAAAGACTATGCCCGTAAATTTGCAGCCCTGCTGGTTGACATTTCATTTCTAACTGATACAGAAAAAGAACTGTTCACAGATAAACTCAAGAGTCTGTTCCCAGAGGCATTTCAATCTGATGAAGATGATGAACCAGACGAAGAAAAAGATGCTCTGGACCTGGTTGCCGAACTGGAAAGAGAAGGCATTACTGCTGTAAGTAAAACTGCAATGGAAAGAATGAAGGTCGAACTTGATCATCTGGTTTCAACTGAAATTCCCGCCAACTCTGAAGAAATTGGCATTGCTCAGGAAAGAGGCGATTTACGTGAAAACTCTGAATACAAAGCTGCATTAGAACGCCAGCAGATATTGCAGGCAAGCGTGACCAGAATTGAAAACGACTTGAAACATCTAATGCTGTTGACACTCGACAAAATACCATCGGGTGTTATTTCTCTTGGCACCCGGGTTCGTTTGAAAGATGCAGATACGGGCGATATGTTCGTGTACTCCATCATGGACAAGTGGGATGCTGATGTAGATCATGGTATCATCGCCTATAAATCACCTTTAGGCCGGTCACTGCTGAACCACCGCAAGGGACAGGTTGTGAATTTCACAGTGGGCGATAAAACCCAAAAACTGGAAATTCTCTCGATTGAACCTGCAGTCAATACAGAAGGATACTTGATTTAAAACCTTCCCCGAGATTTTCAAAACTTGACGGCCTTTCAAAGAGCCACTTTTCAGACCGAGAAGTGGCTCGTTTTTCGAACACACAACAATTAGTACCCGGCGGCCGGTTCATTTTTTGGCATTTTAGCTCAATTAAGTGCATCTTAATGTAAGGCAGCTATGATAAAAAAGAAAAATTCACTATTAAACACATATTTTTTTACAGGGTTACTGCTTCTCACTTTTTTGGGAACGATAAAGACCAGTTTAGCGCAAGAGAACCTGTCTGGCAAAGAATTTGAACTGACCGCTTTTGAGATCATGGAAAAGGTTTCTGCCCAGATGAAATATCCTGAGGGGTTGAACAAGATTCAGCTTACATTAACAGATCAAGCTGCTCGCACAGTCGTCTACAAAGGAACATTATACCAGAAGAAAGATGACTCTCTGTTTATGTTTGACTCAATGCGAGCTGGCCGGGTTTTAAAATTGCTTTTCAACAATTCAGGGTTAGATATCTACGCATATCTTGTTCATGAACGTCGTTTTTTTCATAAAAGGGCAGGAGACAGGTTCGAAAGTGTTCTGGACTCCGGTTTCTATTACGCAGACCTTTCAAATTCTCCGTTTCTCGAAAATTTTACCCCAAGAATCAACGGTACTGAAAATAAAAATGGGAAAAATCTGTTGAGGGTCGAGAATATTCCCCTCGACCGTGGTAAGTACAGTCGATTGAATGTACTTGTAGATCCCGGTGATGAATATAAAGTTCGTCGCATTGACTTTTTTGATACATCGGGCGTACTCTTAAAGAGCCTCGAAGTTACGTTTGCAGATATGCCCGTAAAAACAGCAGAGGCAAAAAACACTGCTGTAAACCATGCAGTTAAATGGGACATGATCGATATGTCGAGAGGAACGATTGCCACGCTTGAATTCTTACTGGCAGACCAGACCGCACGCTTAGATAAATCACTTTTTCAACGTGAAAATATCGAAAAATGATTTTCATTCATTACCTTTTGTTCAGGTAAGTGAGATTGAATTCCTTTCGGTGAAAAGCAAAGGCCTGCCTCAACGCCATCTACATCATTTTAGAAAAGTATTAAGATACAAAAATGAAATACATTTTTTACTGAACGACGGCAATGGTCGTTTGTGGGAAGTAGAACTGGATGCTAACGACAATGTAGTTGAAATAAAAGAAATTGAACAACTCAAAAAACCCAAATTTACTGAGCTTATCTGCGGATATGTCAAGCCAAAAGCGCTCGAACTGATTATTCAAAAAGCAACAGAACTTGGTGTTTCGAAACTCAGGTTTATCTCTACCGATCACTCAGTAGCACATCCCGGAAAAACAGAGCGATGGAGTCTGATTATCGAAGCCGCTTGCATGCAGGCAAAAAATCCCTTTAAACCCGAACTCGTATTTGGGGCTGAGTTGGGGAAAAAAAGAGAAAACGAATTTACTCGTCTCAAAGACATGCATCCGCAAGCATCAGTGACCTACCTGTTTGGTTCTTTATCCCAACAGGAAAATACAGGTATTGACCAGTTTACCCAGATTGCTGGTCATGAGCAGTACTGTTTTATTTGCGGGCCGGAGGGAGGTTTTTCAGAGCAGGAAATTCAGTTTTTGAACGGATTCGCAACACCAGTTTCACTGGGAGACACCACTTTGCGGGTCGAAACAGCAGCATTGTGTGGTTTATTCATGATAAAACTGTTGACCCAACAGTTTTAACACAGTTTTCTGTTTTGTGGTTGTAAATGGCAAAACAATTAGCCTTGAAACTTTACAGGATAAAACACTGCTCGGTTTACTCACCTCAATGAACCTTTCAGAGAAAAGAGTGGCTGTTGAAATCAATGGGAAAATTATTAAAAAAACAGAGTATACAGGCACAAAATTACAATCTGAAGATATAATTGAACTGATACATTTTGCAGGAGGCGGGTAACATGCTTGAATCTCTGCTCGCCAAACTGGGTTTTCTGATCTACACCATACCTGCAGCAATTCTGCTGATGTACTCACATGAATTTTTCAGGAATTTTCTTTTTAAAAATCTGAGCGCAATAGAATCTGATCAAGCCTCTTCATGGATAGACCCGGTCGCATTGGCTGCACTGTCTTTTTTTGGAGTTTCTTACTCAGGCATGTGCCAATCGGGCCGAAAAGATAATTTCATAACTTTTCTCGCTTCTCAGTTTTTTTTCCCATGCTTTATTCTACTCATCGCACTATATGCATATTTGAAACAGCCAGTTTCAGGCTCGTATCTTTATTCTTTTTTACAAAGCAGCATTTCGCAGGCCTCAGCCCTATTTCTATGGAATTTTATTCCTTTACCTCCATTTGATGCCTCATTTTTTTTCTGGCAAAGATTTTACAACGAGTCACGCTTACCGCCACTTACCGGAACAGTTAAAATCTTTTTTTTAGCAGTAATGACACTGCTGCCAGCAGGTAGTTTCTGGTGGCGGGGAAGTAACATTGCTGCGTTATTGGGACTTCCTTAATTGAGGTATAGAAAGTATGGCGAGAGTTTTAAGCGGAATGCAACCGACCGGCAGATTGCACATAGGTCACTACCTTGGTGTTTTGAATAACTATAACCATTTGCAAAATGAGCATGAATGTTTTTTTATGGTTGCAAATCTTCACTCCTTGACTGCCTTTTACTCAGATTATTCACAAATTCAGAGTTTTATCGAACCACTTGTCTCAGATTGGCTTGCAGCAGGTATTGACCCTGAGAAAGCAGTAATCTTTTTACAATCAGATGTACCGGAACACAGTGAGCTCTCTACAATCTTGTCAATGTATACCCCAGTCAGCTGGTTAACCCGCAACCCGACCTACAAAGAGAAGCAGGAGAACATCGATAAAGATATTGATTCCCATGGGTTCCTGGGATATCCTGTACTGCAGGCTGCTGACATATTGCTGTATCAGGCATCTCTGGTTCCAATTGGCGAAGACCAGTTACCGCACCTTGAATTAACCCGTGAGATCGCACGCAGATTTAATCACTATAATAGAAAAGGTGAACAGGATGTCTTCAAGATACCCGATGCTGCACTGTCGAACTTTCCCAAAGTACTGGGCACAGATGGGCGCAAGATGAGCAAATCTTATGCAAATACATTAATTCTTTCAGAACCCGAAGAAGAGATCACGAAAAAAATGCGGCAGATGAAGACAGATACAGCCCGTGTGCGCAGAGATGATCCGGGGAATCCTGAGAACTGCCCTGTATTCACCTACTATGATTTCTTTGCCCCTGAACTGAAATCAAATGTCGATAAAGAATGCCGCACTGCTGCCATAGGATGCAAAGATTGTAAAGCTCAACTGCTTGAAAAGATGCAACCCAGACTCGAGCCTTTTCGGGAAAAAAGAGCTGAGACATTGGCAAAGCCAGATCTAATTCCCGAAATTTTAAACCATGGTGCGAAAGCAGCCAGAGAAACCGCCAAAAATACTATGGCACAGGTCAAAGAATTTATGGGTATGAAAACCTATTCCAGTTTATGAGTGAAATAATGACAATCAATCCCTGGCTGCAGGTACGCTTCACCGACCGTGAAGGAACCGAAAAGACCGGGCCCCTGGGACTGCTTTGGCAGCTCATTGAAGTGTATGAAGTCGATATTTTTGAAGTCAGTTTATCACGCATCACAAATGACTTTATCTTGTGGCTTCAGCAGAATGAAGTACCGCTCGATGATCGAACCGATTTTGCAGCAATGGCCGCAAGACTTATTTATTATAAATCCAAAATGCTATTGCCCAATCCGGGATTTGAAGAAAATCAGGAACCTGATTCTTTACCACTGGAACTTGTTGAGCAATTGCTCGAATATAAACGGTTTCAACAGGCCAGCGAGTTACTGAGGGAACTTGAAGAAAAAAGTAAGCTGAGTTTTTCCCCTGAAAACAGGTGGAATGAGTATGAAGAAGGCCTGGATTATCTGCATGTCGATTTACTTTCTTTTTTGAAGTCTTTTCAGGGATTCCTGCAAAGAGTTGAGAGAGAGAAACCGATGCAGATTGAAGAAGAAAGTGTAACGATTGAAGAAATGATGGATTACCTGATCACTACTCTTGAAAAGCTCTCAGCATTTTCTTTTTTCGAAATTATTTCAAATTTCTCACAAATAAAAATGATTGTCTGTTTTCTGGCGATTCTGGAGTTGATACGTTTACGAACGATAAGAGTTTCACAATCGGCATTAATGGATGACATACAGGTAGAACTTGTTTCAAATGCTAAACCAATAGATTTAGAGATTATAAACGAAACGCAAGATTGAGCAAAAAATGGAAAATCCACAAGATACCCGACAACTTACAAGTCTAATTGAAGCTCTACTGCTGATTTCGGGCGGTGGCATGAGCGTAAACGAGATTGCCAACGGATTAGGATTTGAAGCCTCGGATGTAAAAATTGCCCTGGACTCACTCGTTGATGATTTTCTCGAACGAGACGGAGGGATTATTATCTCTGAATCGGGCGGCAGATACAGGTTTGCTACTCGCCCTGAAGTTTTCCCAATGATTCGAAACTACTTGAAAGAGAAAAAGAGAGATACTTTATCACGATCTGTGCTCGAAACTCTGGCAATAATTGCTTATCGTCAGCCCATAACCTTGTTTGAAATAGATGAAATCAGGGGGGTCAACTCTAGATCCCTGGTTACATCTTTAATTTCCCGCAAACTTGTAAAACCTATTGGGCAAAAAGAAGCACCCGGCAGACCAACGCTCTATGGTACTACCCGTGAATTCCTTGAGTATTTTGGACTGAATGGTCTTGAAGAATTACCACCCCCTGCCGAAGTTAAAGAATTGAATTTTGAGGAACTATAATTGCTGAACGAATATAGAAAAAAAATAGATTTACTCGACCGCCAGATAATTGATTTAATTTCTGAAAGGGCAGAAATTGTTGCGGCGATTGGGGCAGAGAAGCACAAATCTGGCCTTGAATTATACCAACCAGAAAGAGAACAGCAAGTTTATAGAAAAATTGCTGAGATGAACCGAGGTCAGCTCGATAACGATTCTCTATTCAATATTTATCGGGAAATCATGAGTGCAGCACTCAAGCATGAAGGTGCTTTCAGTGTGGGTTATCTGGGACCAGAGGCAACGTTTTCACACTCTGCCGCGATAAAAAAATTTGGCAGCAGCTTACCAACTGTTCCCTTCGAAACAATAGACGCAGTATTCGAAGCTGTTCATAAAAAAAAGATTCAATACGGCGTTGTACCAATAGAAAATTCGACAGATGGAATGATAAACCCGACCCTTGATTGCCTTATCGAATACGACCTCAAGATTGTTTCTGAAGTGAATTTGCCTATAAGACAACATCTGATGTCATTGGCTTCGAATATCCAGGAAATCACAACAATCATTACCATCCCCCCTGCCTATGCCCAATGCAGACGATGGGTAATCAGAAACCTGCCAAAAGCAGAATGGCAACCAGCCTCTTCTACTGCAGAAGCTGCCCGAATCGTTGCCGAAAAAAAAGATGCAGCATTTGCCGCAATAGGCCCGGAAGCAGCATCGATTGCACATTCCTTGCCAATTCTCGAGCATGATATACATGATTATAATAGAAATGTTACCCGTTTTATAGTGATCGGGAGGGAAGAAACGAAACCATCAGGGCATGATAGAACCCTGCTTTCATTTGTTCTGCCAGACAGTGCCGGTGCTTTATACCAGGCATTGGAACCTTTCTCGCAAATGGGAGTCAACATGAGAAGTATTGAATCTCGTCCGTTACGCGGACAACTATGGTCGTATGTTTTTTTTACGGATATCGTTGGCCATATTCATGAACCAGAATTATCGGCAACAATAGAAAAGGTTAAAAAAAGAGTGAATTCATTAAGAATTCTGGGGTCTTACCCTGTTGATATTACTCATTCAGAAGAGTAAATGACATTTATGTTATCTAAATAGTTTTGCAATTCTTTGACTTGTTCAATGATCAGTGATATATCAGAGTTTTTAGCAGCATTTTCCATGTTTTTGCCAATTTCTGTTATTTGGTCAAAGCCATAACCGCCACCAGACCCTTTCATTCGATGTGCCAATACTTTAATTTCTTCAATGTTCCCACCTGCGATCAAAAGGTTTATCTTTTCAATGTCTTTTCTTCGATTTTCAAGATATCCCGGTATAAGGTCTGCAAGATCATTGTCTACAGTTACATTGATGGCACTCATAAGAAAAGATTGATGAGTGTGCTATGATGTCAAACAAATAGTTCTAACAATTATCGGGAATCTAAAAAAACTGACTGGCTTTGGCTCGTAATTATCATATTCAAAATTGATTTACCGGGAAAGATTGAAAGGTGACTGCCAGCTTTGTCGAATAAAGATTTTCACAGTGAATCTTTGTTCAATTTTGCCAGTTATAAGTTATGCGCAGCCGTGATCGTCAAAAAAGTAAAAACATTGGTATTCTCACAGAAATCAAGAGTTTTTTAAAACCTTATTCGGGAATGGTTATTCTGGCTGCTTTCTTTCTGTTGTTTACATCTGCAATAACCCTTTCTTTAGGCCAGGGCATAAGACTCATGATTGACCGGGGTTTTATATCGGGTTCAGTTCATGAATTGATGATCTCCATTTTTATTTTTATTGCCCTTGCCGCACTTCTCGCTGTCAGTACGTATTTTAGACATTATTTTGTCTCGTGGCTGGGAGAGAAAGTCACAACCGATATTCGAACCCAGGTCTATAAACATACTATTTATCTGCATCCTTCTTTTTTTGAACTCAACTCTGCATCAGAAATACAAAGCCGCCTGACATCAGACATCACTTTACTGCAAGCCCTGATCGGTTCAAGTTTTTCAATGGCATTAAGAAACATTTTGATGTTTATTGGTGGCACAATATTTCTGTTTCTCACGAATATGAAATTATCTTTGATAGTTTTTGCATCTGTCCCTTTTATTATGGGCCCAATTTTGATTTATGGCAAACGGTTAAGAGTTTTAACAAGAGACCGACAGAAGAACCTCGCTAGAATCGGATCGTATATCAATGAATCTCTATTCAATATTAAAACTGTACAGGCATATAACCACCAGAAATCTGATGAAACAAGATTTGAAAAAGTAACCGGTGATTTTTTAAAAGTCTCTCGATACAGAATTTTATTTCGTTCATTTTTCTTTGGAATTTCAATATTTTTTACCATGGGGTCTATTGCCGCAATGCTGTATTTGGGTGGCCGCGATGTGATGCAGGGCAAAATTTCAGGCGGAGAGCTCGCTGCCTTTATTTTTTACGCCTTCATGATTGCTTCCAGTGTGGGAGCAATTTCAGAAGTCTACGGTGATCTGCAGCTCGCCGCAGGTGCAACAGAGCGCTTGCTCGAATTGTATCGAACCAAGGCAGATATTGTAAACCTCGAAAATGCAAAGCCGGTAAACTTGAAAGCGCCGGGCAATATCAAAATTAAAAATTTGAATTTTAGTTATGCGAATGAAGAGAATAATTCGGAATCAACCAAACAAGTTCTACACAGTATAAATCTCAATCTGGAAGCAGGCAAAACATTTGCTTTAGTTGGGCCATCGGGGGCCGGTAAAACAACCTTATTTGATTTATTATTGCGTTTTTACGATCCCGATTCAGGAGAAATCTTATTTGAGGGTGTCAATATTAAAGAACTCAAATTAGAAGACTATAGAAACCAGATTGCACTGGTGCCACAAAGTCCTGCCATTTTTTCAGGTTCGGTCGCAGATAACATTCGCTACTCAAAAGAGAACGCAACTGATGAAGAGGTAATCTCTGCAGCAAAAATGGCATTCGCTGAAGAATTCATTCTGAAAATGCCGAAAAAATATGATTCTTTTCTAGGGGAGAATGGTGAACGTCTTTCAGGGGGTCAAAAACAGAGATTGGCAATTGCGCGTGCTTTTCTAAAAAATCCCAAAATTCTATTGCTCGATGAAGCTACCAACTCTCTTGATGCAGAATCGGAACATCAAGTACAGAGAGCCCTCAATAAATTGACCCGAAATCGAACGACCCTTGTAATTGCACATAGAATTGCAACAGTCGTGAAAGCAGATAAAATCTTTGTTATTGACAATGGTATCATTGTTGCAGAGGGAAAGCACTCCGTCTTGTACCGTAAGTCTTCACTGTATAGAAGATTCTGTGACTTGCAATTTCAAAAGCCGGGCCGCAGAGGTTAGTATCAGAA
>JAGRNJ010000019.1:0-8612 GCA_020440825.1 Leptospiraceae bacterium
GTAGCATTATGGAATTCCACAACGGTAGCTAGTTGGCTATGGAAATCCATAGTAAAGAAAAAATTATTTCAGCTTGACGATTTCTTGAAGTTTTTGATCAGTGAGGATATGAACAAAAAATTGCGTTTAATTCGTAACATAGCGATAGGCTTCTTTGGCCTGTTTTTTATTCTCATTATTGTAGCAGGTATCACAGTTAAAATGGTGGTAACCAAAGATTTTGTTGCGACCAAAATTGAAGAAAACATCAATGGCAGGGTAGAAATCAAAGATATCAGTGTGCCTCTCTGGGCGGCTTTGTCAGGAATTACTGTAGATGGCTTTAAAATTGCAGGTAAAGATAAAGAAATGGAAAAGCCAATGGAAGAGCGTACGCCTATCCAGAATGCTGTTATTTCCTTTGAAAGTTTTAATTTTAGACTGGCCTTGGGCGCTCTTATAACATCGATGGGAAAAGACCTGAATTTGACCTCTCTGGTAATCACTAAACCCACCGCTCATATCGTGTTGTTTGCAGAAGGCGGCAATAATCTGACTTCACTACTGATTAAACCTAAGACAGCTGAACAGATTGCCAAAGAGAAAGAAGAGGCAGCAAAAGAAGCCGCTGAGAAAAAAGAAGAACCGGTTGAACAAAAAGGTCCTGCTGAGCCATTCAGTATCAAGTCGATCCCCACTGTTATAAAAATGGGTAAACTGGGTATTGAAGATGGCTATTTTACGATTGAAGTGAAAAAACTTGGCAATACATTGACAGCTTCGGGTGTACGTTTTCTCTTAAAAGATGTTCTAATTGACCCGAACGATCTGGCCAATAAAAATCAGGTCAACGTTTCTACTGGTCTCGACCTGGCGTTGAAAGAGAACTCAGGCTCTGCAGTTAAATCATTCAGAATTTTATTTGATGCGAATGGCAGAATTACACCGTTTGATGCAAAAACAGGTCGGGTATCAGAGAATATCGTGATGAATCTGGGTCTTCTCAAAGGTACAACCGTAACCGGGTTGGCTGTCATGAACAAGCTCAAGAATTATACCTCTGAGTTGAATAAAATCGGCGTAAAACTAGATTTTCTGGGAGATACCCAGACTCTTAGCCAGGATTCGAAGGCAACAATTGCCTATAGTTTTGGCAAAGTCACACTCATCGAGCCTCCTGCCCTGGTGACTCCTGACTTTTCATTCCGTCTAACGAAAGACGACTTTATGAATATCAAATCAATGGCGCATCTTTTGCGTGGTGATTTTCAATTATCCGAAAAGCATACCAATGGTATAAAAGCCCAGGTCAGCAAAACCGTCGATCAGGGAGTGGGTCCTTTATTATCTTCTTTACCAGAGGCTATCCGCAGTCAGGCTAAAGCTGCAGTTTCAGCTGAAAAAGTTACAAACAGTCTGCTCGCACCTGCTATGTCAGACGGCAAGATCACATTGGGCGTCGAATCATCGGGCAATTTAACTTCTCCTGATGTGAAAGTCACGAAGCCGGTCTTCCCTGATGTTGGTACCATGATTTCAAATCAAATTTCAGCGGCTGGGGTTGACGTACAAAAAATTCTGCAGGCTGAGTTAGATAAAAAGAAGAAAGAACTTGAAAATAAAGCAAAAGCTGAGGCGAATCGGCTTGCCAATGAAGGTAAAAAACAACTCGAAAACGAAGCTAAAAAAGCTCTGCGGGGTTTATTTTAACAATAGCTTCGATTCTTATCAACTGATATCCCGTTTACCAAAAACGGGATACTTACTTTGGCCAGTGTAACCGTTCTGGTATAGTTTCTTATTATGATAGACCTTGAACCGCAAATTTCTGTTGACCTTAAAGAACTGGCAGAACAGTTTAATTGTGCTGCAGACTATATCAGTCTTGAAAATGCAATTCTTGGTCATGTTTTATCTGGCAATAGATTGAGCAATGAGGCTGCACTTTTTTTATGGCGGCATGGCAATTTCCGGAATATGGGAAATGCAGCCTTTCAAGTTCGCAATCAAAAACATGATGCCAACGAAGTAAGCTATACTGCATTTCGTGTTGTCAACTATACGAACTATTGCAATATCGAATGCAGCTTTTGCTCATTCATGGATGAAGTAGGCAGTGGTAAAGGGTACACCCTTTCTATCGATGAGATCTTAAAAAAAATTGCAGAAGCAATCAAGTTCGATTCTCCTCAATTATTCTTACAGGGAGGGGTGAACCCTGACCTTCCTTTTGACTGGTACCTGAATACGTTGCGAGCGATTCGCAAAGAATATCCTGATCTGCATATTCGCGCATTTTCACCCGTCGAGGCCCTCTATCTGGAAAAGATTACTGGCTTGACTCTGGCTGAGGTGTTTACCAGTCTAAAAGAAGCCGGCATGAACAGTTTTCCCGGGGCAGGCGCAGAAATTCTCACAGATCGTATGCGTGATATCTTGAGTCCCAAAAAATCGTCGACGTCAGAATGGGTCAGAGCCATGCAAACAGCGCAGATGAGCGGATTGCCGGGCTCGAGCAATATTGTCTGGGGTTCAGAAGAAACAGATGAAGAGATTATCGAACATTTACATGTTCTGCGTTCTTTGCAGGATACCACAGGCGGAGTGCTATCTTTTGTCCCCTGGACATTCCAGGCACAGACCAAGAAATTTCGCATTCGAAAGGTTCCTTCTCATGAATATTTAAGAATGGTTGCTCTGGCGCGATTGTATTTTGATAACATCGATCATATTGAAATTTCTATAATGGTCGCAGGTAAGCAGTTGGGAGAATTGGGCCTCTTCTGGGGGGGAGACGACATTAACTCACCCGTGATAGAAGAGAATGTTCTGCGATCTTTTGGCTTAAAGTCTGTACAGGAAGCAGAAAAGTTTATTCACGATTCTGGGTTTGTGCCGGTGCGCAGAAATTTTAATTTTGAACGCGGCAAAAAAAGTCTGGTATGAATCCCTCCGCCCTGTTGACCAGTTTCAGTCTGCTCTGGGAAAAAATCAGAGCTGTTCGCCAATGGCCAATATGGGCAGCATGTATATTTCTGGGACTGGCCTTGTCCCGAATTTTACTCAGTGCCGGGGTATATGCTGCGAATAATGTTGTTCCCTATCCCGACTATGACGCTCCGGTTACGGGGGTCTCTACACAAAATGCTTTGAACCAAAATCTTGACCCGACTTCAATTGTTGGCGGCATCTTATTCCCCAATGCTTCGGTAGCGGCGCAGGTGGCCGGTACACCGGAAAATACGGGAGTCGAAGATGTAAAGTTTAAGCTTTTGGGTACTTTAGAAGGAGATCCTTCTTTTGCGCGGGCTGTTCTCGAGGTGCAGGCAAATCCCGTTATGACCAAAGAGTATGGCACAGGGGCAAAAATCGGTCTTACCCGAATTGCATACATTGGTCGGGAGCATATTTGGATCAAAAGAAACGGTCAACGTTTGAAAATAAAGGTTGGGGAATCTACTGAAGAGGTTTTACAAAAAGCTGCTGAGGCCCCTGCAGCAACACAAAGTGATGCAGCGGCAGCCTCGGGAGAAACCATTACCAAAGTAATTTCACGGGAAGAAATCAATAAAACAATTTTAGGGAATCCGGCTGAAATTTACAAAGGAGCCGCCTTTGGTCCACTTGTTGAAAACGGAAAAATTACCGGTTACAAAATTCATAAAGTAGTTGATTCTCATGTTTTTTATAAACTGGGTGCTCGACCGGGAGATATTCTTCGAAAAGTGAATGGTTATGGTCTCAGTGATACAGAACGAATGTTTGAATTATGGAAATCCATAAAGACTGCTCCTGCAGTACAGGTCGAGCTCGAAAGAAATGGCAAAACCTTGAAGTACGATTTTCAGATACGAAATTAAACCCGCCATGCTCAACGATATCAGCTCAACTATTGATTTATTTCAGCAACTGTACTCAGAATCTGCTCGTGCAATTTATTTTGCGCCGGGTAGAGTAAATCTCATTGGTGAGCATATTGATTATAACGGGGGCAAAGTTTTACCAGCGGCAATCAGTCTTGGAATCTATGCTCTTATTTCCCCTCGTCAAGATCGAAAACTTGTTTTAAATTCTTTGAATGTTCCGGGAACTGTTGAATTTAATCTGGAAAATGAAATTGTTTATGATAAGAAAAACTTATGGGCAAACTATCCGCTTGGGGTTGCTGCGGCTTTGCGCCAGGCCAATTTACCGTTAGAAGGTGCGAATATTCTCTTTCAAAGTAATCTGCCACATGGCTCTGGCTTATCATCATCAGCGGCCATTGAAGTGCTGACGTGGTTTATGTTGCAATCTGAATTTGGTAGTTCAGTTGATGAGCGGGAAAAGATAGCACTTCAATGTCAGAAAGTTGAAAATGAGTTTATTGGTGTGCATTGTGGAATCATGGACCAGTTTGCAATTGCAATGGGAAAAAAAGATTCAGCAATACTGCTCGATACTTCAACCTTAGAACATGAATATATTCCCCTTGAATTGAATAATTACTGTCTGGTTATCCTGAATACGAACAAGAAACGAACGTTAGCTGATTCAAAATACAATGAACGCAGAGAGCAATGCGAAATTGCTCTCAGTCTCTTAAGCAAAAAGACAGGGATTCAAAATTTGTGTGAGGCCACGGTCTCCCAGATTGAAAAATATATTTCTGAGCCGGTCATTCGAAAACGTGCTCTGCATGCCAGCACTGAAAACCAAAGGGTTCTGGATACATGTGCAGCTCTTCGAAGTCATGATTTTATTGCCTTTGGTAACCTGCTCAATGAATCTCACCGGTCTTTAAAAGAAAACTATGAAGTCAGCGGCCACGAACTGGATTCAATTGTCGATGCAGCAGTTAAATCTCCGGGCTGCCTGGGTGCAAGAATGATTGGTGCTGGCTTTGGTGGCTGCGGGCTGTCACTTGTTGAAAAACAATACCTGGATGATTTTTCCCGCAATGTAAAAAAACTGTATGCCGAGAGTACAGAATATAAGGCAGGCTTATACCCTTGTACAATCTCAGACGGGGTGCATAAGAGCACTCTGGTTTAAGCAATATGATTTCTACAAAAAAAATTATTCGCATTCTGTTATTTGTTTTTTTGCCCTTTATCTTTGTTGCTCTGCCTTTTGACTTACCTCTTCACCAGAAAATTACTCTCGCACTGATTATCATGTCGTTGATTCTGTGGGTAACCGAAGCGATTCCACTCTACGCTACCGGTTTGCTGATTTTGATTGTCGAAGTAGCTTTGCTGAGCCCGGTTTTAAAACAAAGCGTTCCAGATTTTGATCGCTCGATCTTCTATTCATCGTTCTTTTCTGACACAATTGCTCTCTTCATGGGCGGCATGCTGCTTGCAGAGGCTATTGGCAAGTTTCATATTGATCAATGGCTCTTGAGCAAAGTGATGAAATCTGCCGGTACAGGTTCTGCGCGGGTTTTGATGATGTTATTGCTTACAGTTGCTGTTTTATCTATGTGGATCTCTAACACTGCAGCAACCGCTCTCGGTCTAATTCTTGTCCAGAGTCTTCGCAATAAAATTCCTGACCCGATACATTTATTTCCGTTCTATTTGGGCATACCATTCGCAGCCAACCTGGGAGGTATGGCAACCCCTGTTGGGACCCCACCAAATGCAATTGCAATGGCTATTTTGCAGAAACAGAATATAAATATAACGTTTGCAGGGTGGATGGCTTACATGCTGCCCTTAACCTTGATTGTTTTATTTGCACTCTGGAGAATTTTATTATGGCGCTATAAATTACCTGAGAATATCGAAACAGGCAAAACAGAAAACCTTTTCAAATGGGACAAGTCTGTACGTGTTATACTGATTGTGTTTTTTATTACAATTTTTCTCTGGTTGACTTCTCCTTTACATGGACTTCCTGATGGTTTAATCGCTTTGTTGCCTGCTCTGGTCTTTCTTGCCCTCGGTATTCTCGATACCAGTGACTTTAGATCTATCAACTGGGATGTTTTATTTCTGGTGGGCGGAGGCATGGCACTCTCGGCTGCCCTCGGGGTAACTGGTACCGGTGCACTCGTGGCCAGTTTCCTGAAATTTCCTGGAATGCCAGTGATCTTGACTACGCTCATTTTTGCTATCGCGGGGGTTTTGCTCAGTAATTCAATGTCGAACACAGCGACTGCGAATTTGATATTGCCAATTGTAGCGATTGCGTTCGCAGGAGATAACATTTTTCCCATGCTGATTGTGACAATGGCTGTCTCATCGGCAATGAGTCTGCCGATCAGTACTCCGCCGAATGCCTTGGCTTACAGTTCCGGTTCAATTCCTCTGAAAGAGATGATTATCTCGGGCAGTATGACAACCGCAGTTGCATTGTTGACTGCCTTTATTCCGGGATATATTTGGATTCCGTTCCTTGCTAAATTTATTTAGCAGTTGTATCTAGTGAAAATGTTTGATTTATATGGTTGATATTTAAATCAATGGCGCGAAATTGATTAACATTCAACATTACTCTGATAACTATATACACTAACTCCACATTAGTAACCTCTTAAAGAGCCCCTCCTTACACTTTTTCAGAGATTCCTGAATAGAATCAGCAAAAAAAAACCGGACATTTGTCCGGTTTTTATGAGATATTGTTCAGATTAAAAAACTTTATAGAGTCTTTAAATCCAGATCGAGTGAAACTGTATCTGAGATAAGGTCATCCACCTTGCCTTTATAAACAATTCCCCATTTTTGACGATCAAATGTCAGGGTTGCTTTCGCAGATATCGGCTTACCTGCTTCCCATGCGATGCTGGCAGGAAATTCAATTCCGTGTGTAATACCCCGCATGGTAAGGTTTCCTTTAATTAAAACAGCATCTGAATTTTTTGAAGTTGACGCAATTTCAAATACCGCTTCTGGAAATTTTTCAATTTCAAAAAAATCTTCTGTTCGAAGGTGTTTTTCGAGTTTATCTTTCAGGTCACCTTCAAGATCGGTAACCGAAATTGTGCTCATATCCAGAGTAAATTTACCACCGGTTATATTTTCTTCTGCGGCCTTCACATATCCCGATTTTATTTTTACAATACCATTATGACGACCGGTAATCTTGGTTCCTACCCATTGAATTGTACTGTTTTCAGGGTCAACCTGGTATTCTGCACCTGAGGCTTCCTGTACTGGAAAGCTGTTTCCTGAAATTGGTTCTTTCTTCTCTTTGCAATTAACCATCGCCAGGGATGTGACGATAACGAGTACAATAGATACTTTTTTTAGATTCATGTTTTCTCCTGTAAGATAGATAAAATTCGTCTGTTGGCCAGACTGTCTAAAAAATAATTTAACATTAAAATAAAATTTCGACAAATAAAAACTTAAATCTGCTTCAAAAGGTTCATGCCAAGTATGCCTTGAATGTCTACTGAAGACTTTTGTGTGTATAGGTTCAGGCTTTTTAGAGCAAGTGCAGCTTTTTGAATCTGTTACGCACTTAAAAACGGTCAAATAAACATTTGTATTTGAAAGCGAATCTCATGTGCCAAACCTGAAGAGTTTGCAAAACTGCCCTTCAATTCAAAATAGTCAAGATTCAGCTTGAGATCATGATAATCAAGATAGTAGGCAAGGCCGCCCCCTAGCTCTCTGCCATAGCCCAGAGAGGGGTCAGTACCGGCAAGGGGTCGCAGTTCACCATATCGAAAAACTCCCTCGAGCATAAAAGGCAGTAAATAAGATGTTTGTATGAAGTAGCCGTGTGCAGAACGGGAATACTCCCGTTGGGCAGAAGAGTTTTCCAGAAAATTACGATCTGCTTTACGCCATAAAAACTCACTGGTAAACGAAAAACCGTACCATTTGAACATTATATCAGCAACGGCCTGCTGGTAATCAAATCTTGCAAAATTGTACACATTGCCAAATGTAGAGCGAGCGCGTTTCGTATTTGCGTTATATGCAAAAGCAGTTCCTATGGTCATTCGCGGCCTTGAAGACCTCTCAAAATCAGACTCTGAAAGATAATTGGTCTTTCCGAATGGGCTCAGGAAGATTCGTCCCATGCCCAGCATGCCGGGTTTGCTCGATGATGAATTTCGACCATCGCCCCCGAATATACCAACAGAATAACCTATAAGGTGGTCTAAACCAAGAAAATTATCAGAAGCGATTGAAAAACCCACATCCCGATCAAGATTCAATTCACCATTCACCAAAGACCGGTCGACCAACTGAAGTGCTCCAGAGGAATTCACTCTCTGTCTGCTGAACGGAATTTTCATTTGGCCAAAGCTCATTTGAAAATTGGGAAATCCTGCATAAGAGATTACCGCATCACGAAGGGAATTCGGGTTTGAAGTTTCTTCATCCCGATTAGAAAAACCAAGCTGTATGTAGTACCGCCAGTTGGGGTTAAAAGTATTGCCCCGCAATGAGAGTCGCGCACGGCGTATTTGAAATTCTGAAGCATCATCACCGTGTTTATCGGGCACCACATCTTGTGTGAAGCGGGCCTGAATTCGGGCTCGAAGGTTCATACTGTAGGTGCCATCGCCGGCAACAATTTGCAGACCTTTTCTTTTCTCTATATTCAGACCGGTTGTGCGCTGCTCCTGGTCAATGAATGGTATCGCACTGCGTAGTTCTTGCTTTTGTGTTTTCTGTTCAACCTCTGGG
>JAGRNJ010000019.1:8709-52809 GCA_020440825.1 Leptospiraceae bacterium
GTTTCATTAAATTACAGACCGTCAAATAAAATCCTTTACGGTTTACGGGGCGAGTAAAGCCTATAATACATGAGTCCATCTGCCTCTGCTCGTAAAATCTCATACCGTCTTAAAGAAGCAACAAAGTGTCCCGCCTGCGGAACAGAACACTTTAAAGAAGAGATGCTCTCGGGTAGTGGTCGCTTAAATGCAGGCAAGCTCATGCCAGATTTGCGCCGTTTGTATGAACCCACCAAAAAGTGGGGTAAAGTTCAACCGCTGAATTATATTATGCAGGTTTGCCCTAAATGCCTGTTTACTGCTTTTTCAAAAGACTTTGAAAGCTTAAATGCCAATGAATTACAGGCGATTAAAACTACCACCCCTCATCGAATGAAACTGGTAGAGACTGTGTTCGGTAAACTGAATATGGATGACGACAGAGAAGATGCTCATGGGGCTGCTTCTTATATGCTGGCAATTGATTGCTATCACTTGCGTACGGCTGACATTGCGCCAACCCCCAAAAAGGCTGTTTGCTGCATTCGGGCCGCCTGGTTGCTCGACGATCTTGCGCAGGATTTTCCCCAGCGGCCGTTTAATAAGGCAGCAGACTTCTATTATACTCAAGCAGCCAAAGAGTATGGCGTAACACTTGAGCTGATGCAGAACGGAGCTGAACCTGTTGAGCTTGCCCTGCCCATTATGGGCCCTTCGATAGATTTTAATTTTGCCTTTGATGGTATTGTTTACCTGAATTCTTATTTGACCCGTAAGTATATTAACGATATAGCCAAAACCCCTCAAGATAAAATTAAGGTCCTGGATACTGCAAAACGATACCTGTCTAAACTATATGGCAGCGGCAAGGCATCAAAAAATAAACCTGTTATTATGATTGATATGTCAAAAGAGATGTTTGATGATATGGGTTCAATGATCGAAAAATTGAACGAAGAAATCGGGAATCCGCCTGCTTCCCAGCCTGAAACAACTTGATGTAGGGACATTCTAAAAAATTGGTTTCTAATTGTTGATCGATTGAAATTTGCACTAAATATGCGGGTTTTTTATCTTTTGATTATCGTAAATTCCTGCGATATTCTAGGCGCATTTTTTTATGTTCAATAAAAAATTTAAAAAAATGTTAATGCATTACGGTATTCTGCCGATACTATATATAGAAAAACCCCTCTAGCGGCTTCTTATAGAAGAGCCAAAAGCAGGCAAGATGTCTGCCCGAAATAGAGCAAAGGAGGAGATTATGTCAGTGAATACAACTCAAGTTACAGCTCCTGCATTATTAGAGCTGCCCATGAAGATGATTGAGCTGCAGGGCAAGTTTAATGAAAGAATGCTGAAATTGGCAGCCCATCAGGCGGCCTCGACAGGAACAGCAAAAGATCGCCTGCTGGATGTTACTGCCTGAAGATTGTAAAACTATCTGCTTTTCAAAACTGGGCCCGAATTAGTTTTAGTCAAGAATCGGGCCCATGTTGTTCAAATTAAGAATATCGTCTTTCATTTTTTTTCTCACTCTTTTCTACGCAGGCTCCGCAATGCCGCAAAGCCGCGACATTGCGGAGTTTTCATCATCCACTGCCGGGAACTCTCTCGGCGCAACCACCGGAATTGATGCTGTTGATGCATCTATGCTGAATGCTGCCCGTTTGGGAGAAATTCAGCGAATGGGTCTTACAGGCGGGGTATTTCTCTCGCCCCAATTTGATGGCGGTTTTGGTATGTTCTACCTGCCCAGCTCGTTCGGAACTTTGGCTATTTTCCCAACGTATGTGCAGGATTCTGATCCCACCGGTTTGAATTCTTTTCTTGCTGTTCGTTTAGGGTATGGTCGCCTGCTCACTGAAAATTTATCTTTTGGTACCTATATTGTACCCTCTTTTGGCCAGTCGACTGCCGGCAGTTATTTTGGCATAGGTATAGAACCGGCCTTAAACTATAACTTTCGATCGGCACTTAGTTTTGGCTCCGGATTCGGGTTATATGACTTCAGTCTATTTTTGACAACCCGCAACCTGAGTTTGAATATTGGCGAAACCGCAGCCGCAGCCCGCCCGTCGTTACGGTTTGGTCTGCAGAGCAGTTTTTACAGGAATAATGAATTTGATTCTTACTGGCTGCTCGAGGCGCTGGGAGTCGGTGACTTTACGACTATGCCTTTGCATTTTGGTCTGGGGGCATCGTGGTCTTTCTGGCATGTTCGAGGCGGATACATGTTCTCACAGGAAAGTGAACTGTTTCGAGGTTTATCGCTTGGAACCGGTCTCAAATTTGATTTTGAGTCTGGTCAGCTCAGAGCAGACTATGCTTTTTTGCCCTCAAACGAGGTTCGCAAAGAAGCCTATCATTTTCTCTCAATTGGCGGTAACTGGGGCAGCGTAGACTCTAAGCCGCCGATCATATCGGGAAGCGTATCACCGGGTTATTTTTCACCGAATCATGATGGTGCACAGGATTATACCTTTTTTAATGTTCAAGTACAGGATGACAGCCCTATTTTAAGCTGGGTATTGAGTATTCAGGATATTTCAGGCCGTGAGGTACGCCGGTTTCAGCATGACGATCGTGAAATTCAGCGTGGTTTCGGTTTTCGGGAATTTTATGAGTCTGCTTTTAATCGCCGGGAATCTCTGGTCGTACCGCCGGTCATCCGCTGGGATGGTACTGCAAACCGTTTGGCAATCGAAGAGAGCGGTCTCGGGGCAGAGTCTGCCCTGCCAGATGGAGCCTACCGATATTCCTTTATTGTGACAGATATTCATAACAATGTTTCAAAGCCCTGGGTGGGAAGTGTAGTAATCGATACGCAGGCGCCTCAGGCACGCTTGAGTCTTGAGAACGAATTGTTTTCACCGAATAACGACGGAAATTTTGATCAGTTGATTATTTTACAGGAAACCTTTGGTGCTGCTGAAGATACCTGGGTCGGAACCATTCGCGATATGGATGGCAAGGCTGTGATTGAATATTCATGGGAAGATGCTCCGCCGACGTTTGTCTGGAATGGCCAGAAACCAGATGGCAGCGAAGCTCCTGAAGGTCTATACCGCTATGAACTGGCAGGCTTAGATTACGCAGGTAACCGGTCGCTGGTAAAAACCCGACCGTTTACCTTGACTCGCCGGGTAGATACCATTGACCTGATTTTGAGTGCCGATGGCTTGAGCCCTAATGGTGACAAGGTGCTTGATTCGGTCAGTATTCGTCCCGAAGTGCAGTTTAGAACCGGCATAACTTCATGGGAAATTGTGATAACGAGCAAAAAACCCGAGCCTGACTCGCCCAAGCCCGGGCTGGTTGCAGAATTCAACGGGGTCACCGCAGATTCTTTACCGGCATCGATTGTGTGGGATGGTAAATCTTCAGGCGGAGCCATTCAGCCCGATGGATTGTATTTCATTACATTTCGAATTCGATACGCGAACGGCAACTCTCCGTCTTCATTTCCCAAGCCCTTGATTATAGATACCCGACCACCTCTGCTGGGGGTTGAAGCAGATTTACGGGTATTTATTCCCGATGGCGACGGCAATGCCGAAGAGCAGGTCTTTCGCCTCGATATTCAGGATGACTCAGGAATCGCAGCCTGGGAGCTGTCTGTTTTTGAAGTTCAATATGATGAAAAAAATACAAGATCCCAATTGCCATTCAAGAAGTTTTCAGGTACCGATAACTGGACAGAAAAGATTTTCTGGGATGGAAAAGGAGATTCAGGCAGATTAGTAGAGAGTGCTACAATCTATGATTACCGCCTGGCGGCTGTTGACCGTTTTGGCAATCGCGGGGTAAGTGCCGACTCCCGTTTTGAAACCGGGATAATGGTTTTAACAACCAATCGGGGCTTACAGATACGATTATCGGCTATTGAATTTGATCTTGGGAAAACCACTCTCAAAAAAAGTTCTTATGCAGTCATTGAAAAACTTGCAACTGTTCTGCAGAAATATCCTAACTATGCAATTAAGATTGAAGGCCATACAGACGACATCGGTGATGATGAGGTCAATCTTAAGATTTCAGAGAAACGTGCCCTGTCTGTAATGGAGTACCTGATACAGAATCATGGTATTGACAAAGACCGGCTCACCTATGAAGGTCGGGGTGAGGTGTTTCCTCTGTTGCCCAACGATAACTGGTACAACCGTTCTCGCAACAGACGGGTTGAAATTATATTGCTGAAGTAAGGTCGTTAGGCAATAAATTCTGCCGCGCTTCTCAATGAAATCTGATATAAAAAATTTTGTAGCTTGAGAAACCGGTTGTCGGGCTACAACTAATTTTGCCAATCCATCGGTTTGCCTTTGCTGAATTGCGCATCAAGTTTGTAAAACTCGCGCTTTTCTAATGTTAAAATATGCACGACGAAGAATCCGAAATCGAGAATTACCCAACCACTTTCAAAATTAGGCTGATTCGGATAAACCAGTTTTACATTATGCTCAAGTGCTTTATCGATTGCCTCTTTTGTGAGGTTCTTAATATGCAGATCAGATAATGCGGTAATGACAATATGGATACCGATGTACCCACCTTCTGCACGCATATCATAGATCATGATATTATCGCCTTTTTTGTCGTCTATCGCATGTGCTATCTGTTTTAAGAGGTTTTCTTCTGAAAAAGATTCAGCAATTGGTTCAATCGTCAATTTGGTTATTTCTCCAGATTCAATTTTTTGTAATCGCGGCCTAAGATCATGACCAGGTCTGTGAACAGAGCTTTATTTACCGAGTGGTATGCTTTTTCAGTGGATATCATTCTCGCTACTGTCTCCAGATAATACGGATTTGCACCGGTGTCAATCAGTATCGTGTTCTCATAATCATGGTGATCTGCATTCGCAAATTCAATTACCTGAACACCTTTGCTGCTCAATTTGTTCCTGAGTTCTCTGGCGAGATTGGGTACATCGGTTCCATTTTTGACTTCCATTTTGGGAGGCATCTCAACATAGGGATTCGTCTTATCACTCAGTATTTTCTTGAACGATTTCAGGTAAAATAAAGTTGCCTCGGTATCGATGATAAAATCATCTTTGATTCGTTTGACTGGGGTTTCGAGAAATAATGGCATCCAGTTTTTTTCGAGCCAGATCGTGTTGCCCAAAAATAAAATTTCTTCTGCATTCAAATTTGTTTTTACCGAACCCAGCGCCAGATTCAGAATTTCAGGATTTTTGAGAATCTCCCATTTTGTTTTTCGATGATGCCATAAATTCAAGATAAGACTGTAGTGGCGAAATAGCTGAAATGCCGGTGAATATTCGTTATTGTTTGTGGGTGGTGAAATTAACCTGGTCACCAATGCCCCTTCGAGAGTAAATTCTCCCAATGGCAGACTCTCACCAGATAACAGATCTGGTTGCCATAGGAAATAAGGAACACCTTCAATAAGATCAATAACGCGAGATACGTGCTCAGGTTTAATCTGAATGTGATACGGTATTTCAACCCCCAGCAATTCAGAAATGGATGCCAGAATAGCATCTGATTCATCAGATAAAATAGAATTTGCCAGGGTTTTGTCTGTTGGTGATAGCTTTGTTTCAGGATAAAAACTGACGAAACCAATTCTCGATGTGGCGGGGTTAACAATTGCAAAGCTGATGAACTGCACTGCATTTTTTGCAGCACCGGTATCGCCTGTTATTTGAATTGCAAATGGTTTCTGCTCTACAAAATAATCTTCAATAGGGGTTCTGTTCAAAAAACGGAACAGGGAATATCCGGCAAAAGAAGCCAGGAATATAGTCAGTATAATTCCGAAGAAGAAAAAGACAAACGTTTTGTATCTACCAGATGAATTGCTCATGATTTTCCTGCCAGTGAATTATAATACTCAAAGGTATCGGGGTGTATTGTATGATTGGCCTTAACAAGGTGTGTCATAGACTTCTTTACCTTCTCAAGACACAAACTTGAGAGATCATTTTCATTAAAACTGCTTTGAGCAGCTTCAAATTCCAGTGAACCGAGATAATCAGCTGCATAAAGAATCTGTGCAAGATCAGACATGTCAATTTTGCCTGTTGTGTGACAGGATATAGCCTCATCAATTTCTGGATCTCGAATACTGAATTGGTCTTGTGCGAACAGGCCTGCACTTTTTGAATGCAAGACAGGCACAGGAAAACCAGAGTACTTTTCTTCAACCCCATGCTTTTTAAAAAGGTCATAATGAAATTGCGGTTTACGTTCTTTGGTGCAATCATGCAGCATCGCAGCCAGAAATGATTTCTTGTGCAGATCATCGTTTTCTTGATTTTCTCTCACTGCCAGATGATATGAAAAATAGGAGACTTGCAGAATATGGCTTTTTCGATAGTCACTCAGGTTCTGCTCATTGAACTCAATAATTGACAAAGCAGTTTCTTCCAGACTTAATGTTTTCGCAATCTCGATTATTTTTCCTTTCATTCAGTGGTTGTAGTTCAAATGCGAGAGATACTGCGTAAAGAGAAAGACGGGTCTGAGATTTCAGAGAAAGTCTGTATTTCGCTCATTGTTTCGCGTGTCATTTCCAGCTTTTCCATCGCTGCATCTACCTGGGCAGCCACCTTCTCAGGATCAACCCCGGTAACGGATTCTTCAAGCAAGAGGTCGAGGGTATCATCCAGCGCGGCTAGCCGAACCGAAATTGTGTCGAGGTTCTCTTGCAGCAGATTTTTATTCTCAATTCTCTTACTGATTATTTTAAGTCTGCTCTCTAAGGCGGGCTTCACTGCGGCTGTTGCAGAGGCCATTTGAGCTTTGATTTCTTCGACCAGATTCTCAAGCATATGTTCTTCAGTGTTACGATTCTTGAGGTCTTCAAGTTTCATAAAGCTGTACAGTAAAATGATGTAAGAATGCTCAATTTCATCTATTCGTTTGAGAATATCAGACAAGAGTCCCGGTGCCCGGGAAGAAATTGCGCTGCGGTGATTTTTTTTAATCTCGTGCAGTTTCTTTTCAGTTTTGCGCATTCGCTCACGATAGGCAGCCTTTCCCATTCTCAATTGACTGCGTTGCCGTTGAAAACGGTAGGCCTCTTCTTCATTTGCCAACCGTGCATTGACTGACTTTTGAAACCTCTTGTTTGTGGCTGTTGCCAGTAAAATGCCGCCTTCAACTGCAAAAAATGCCGGCCAGTAATACGGAATCAGGAAAAAGGCCGGGGTAATGAAAATACCGGCAACAAAACCAGCTGCCAAAAACCACAGGTTGGCGGGGGTTTTCAGCGCATGAAAAAGATACGACATACGAAAAGATCGATTTTGGCCGAAGCCTGTCAATGAAAATCGCGGTCGCGGCTCTGCAGGGCTCAAACCTTGCAAACTATTTTGAGCGTAGAATTTTCTTTACACAGAGTAACCATGCTTATGCTTGCGTCTATGGCACTTGATAAAAAGAGAATTGACGGACTTTTTGAAAGACAAAGAGCCCATCGCAAAGTTATGCGTTTAACTACATCTGCTGAAAGAATTGAAAAGTTAAACCGGCTTAAGACTGCTATCGAAGAAACTAAAGAAGACCTGTATCAGGCACTTTACGAAGATTATCGTAAACCCAAGACTGAGGCAGATTTGACTGAAGTTGTCATCTCTATTTCTGAAATCAATTATATGGTCAGAAATCTGGCAAAGTTCATGCGACCAGTTTCAGTTGAATCGCCGATAAGCCTTATTGGTGCGCGCAGCGAGCTGCGCTACGAGCCGCGTGGCAGTTCTCTTATTATCGCTCCCTGGAATTATCCCATGCAGCTTTCTATTGTACCTTTAATCGGGGCAATTGCTGCAGGCAATACTGCGATTTTGAAACCTTCGGAGTACACGCCCTCTACTTCAGCTTATCTGGCCTCACTGTTGGGAAATAATTTCCCTGAAGAAGAAGTTGCAGTTGTTGAAGGGGAAGTGGATGCCTCTAGCTATTTGCTTGAAAAACCCTTTGACCATATCTTTTTTACGGGCAGCCCTGAAATTGGCAAAGTTGTTATGGCAGCCGGTGCCAAGCATCTGGCTGCGGTAACTTTGGAACTGGGCGGAAAATGTCCGGCTATTATTGATGAAAGTGCGGATATACGCGACGCCGCCCGTAAGATTACCTGGGGAAAATACCAGAACTGCGGGCAGACTTGTATTGCGCCTGATTATGTCTTTGTGCCAGAATCAAAAAAAGAATTGTTTATCTCTCATGTGCGTTCTACCCTCGATGATTTTTATGGTGAAGAAAAGAACCGGGATAAGACCCCAGATTTTGCCAGAATTGTATCAACCCGTCACTGGAAGAGACTGGTCGGGATGGTTGAGTCAGCGGTGAAAGATGGTGCGAAAGTCGAAATCGGTGGGCAAAGTATCGAAGCAGAAAATTACCTTGCCCCGACGGTAATGACCAACGTTCCTGTCGATTCAAAACTGATGCAAGAAGAAATTTTTGGGCCGGTTATGCCAATCTTGACTTACAATGATATTGATGAAGTAATTGATTTTGTCTCAGACAGACCAAATCCGCTTGCATTATATGTTTTTTCAACCCAGCCAAGAGTTACTGAAAAAGTGATTCAGGGTACTGCAGCCGGAGGGACCTGCGTGAATGATGTTCTTATTCATTACCTGAATAACAGCCTCCCGTTTGGCGGCAGCGGAAACAGTGGTCTGGGCAATTATCATGGTTTCTACAGCTTTCGGGCATTCTCGCATGAGCGGTCTGTTGTGCATCAGTCAACAATGGTTCCGGTTTCGCAAATGGTTTACCCACCCTATGGCGGGATGCGTGAGGTACTGACTGGTTTCTTGAAACCATTCTTTTGATGAAAGTAATATTACTGTCTTTTCTTTGAAGACGAAAGCCGGTTTTCAGAGCTCAATAAAAAGAAGTTACTACAGTCAGGAAGTAATCTTTAGCCCGGCCTTTTTGACTGAATACTCAAAAGGGTGATAATTGAATGTTAAAGGATTACCCTTTGCCAGCAGGTATTTTTTGTTGCCAGAAATAAAGCACAATGGGCGGGAATTTGAGGTCATCGAAAATACATAAGACAACTTACCGTGCTGCAATGGAATCTCTTGCCCATCGGGTGCAATAAAAATGGATCGCTTTTGATCTATTGTTCCGCGAATTATTTTTGCTTCAAGCTCGTAAACAGTCTCGGGCAATGTCTCCCTTTTTCTTCTTAATCTTCGATTCAACACCAGGCCTGCGATTGTCAAAAGTAGGCATCCCGCCAAAATTCCAAATAACAGAAAATTCAACATTAGACCCTGCACAATAGTGTTTAATGCGAGTACTACTATGAGAATCCAGTTTACAAATTCAAAAATGTAGAGAAAATTTGTGCGAAAGTCGACAAAGTAAAACCGGCCATCCGCCTCGATCAACCCGTTTCCTGATTCTTTTGCAATCAGGTTCATACAGTCAGGAATCCTTCACCAGTGAAAAACTGAATTTATCTCTCGTTTTGTTTGCGATTTGACGGTATTTAGGCGATGATAAGTACACTTTCAGCTCGGTTGAATTTCCCACGACCATTTCACCAGGTTTGAAGTTGAACATTTCAGCCTCTTTGCCCGATTCTTTCTGCAAAACCAGATTGTCATGTATACATGAAGAGAGTTTGCGCAAGCCAATTTTTCCCAGGTCGCGCAGCAATGCCTCAAAAATACCCTGACTTTCTGGGTTCAAAAATTGAAATTTATCTGCAAACAAGACGGCATCGTGAAAAAATTCAGGAAGGTTCGCCGCTCCATCGAGTTTGCCACGCTCAATGAGCATCAGCATAAATTTTTTTACCTCAGGAAACAGGCCATTGCCGGGAAATTTTTGTCCGGGGAATAATGGTTTGCGTGAGGCCTTTGCTTTAGGATTCTGCAGCAACAGCCAGTCAATAAACAACAATCTCATTCTTTCTAATGGTGCAAAAAGTTCGCTTGCAGAGTATGCACCTAAATGCAGGCGCATGAAAATCAGCTGCTCAGAAGATTCATTGTCGGTAATAATAAGCCTGTGGTCAGACTCAATTTCTGTCTGAATATCAATTGTGAAATCGGTGAAACCTTTTTTGACAAGACCGGGTAACAATCCGCTCTGGTTCAAAGCATCTTCGAGCTCTTCTCTGTTGAACAGACCCAGGAATTTATCTTTTTGCGGTAAGAGTCTTGCCCGATCACCAAACAGATCGACGGAATCCATTTCAGAGAGGTTAAAGGTTATTTCAGAGAGATATTCATGCTGGGCAGATTTTCGTAAAGCCATGGATTTCTCAAATACCGATATAGTATTGAATTCCTATTGAAATTGTAGCGCCATTGCGTGTTATTCGGTCATTGGTTGAAACTGTATTGCCACTGGCATCTGTAGCAGCAACAGGTAATGAAGGGCTGCGAGCGGTAAAAGCGAGATAATCGATGCTCAAATAATATTTTTTCTCGACAATAGGAACCTGCACACCCAGTAAAAAGTGATAACCGAAAGAGAATCCCGAAATTTCCTGCGTTTTATATGGAACCAGAGTAGGGGTAGACGAACCTAACAGAGTTTCGGTAAATGCATTGGGCTCTGTATGTGTTATTTTTATGTTTCCATAAGACATATAGGGACCAACCCCGATATTAAACTGGATAAACTCTTTTAGAGAATGGTTAATGCCGATCGTCAGGGGCATGTTTGTTGAAAAAGAATTTATTTCGCTGGAGTTGTTAAACGATGCAGTTGCCAGCGAGGCGGTTTTACCAAGCAGTAGAGTTTCATATTCCATCGCTGCTCTCAAAAAGAAGTTATTGATATTGTAACGAAAGTCAATCCCAAGATGTACTCCCATCGGGTATGCGAAAGTCGAGCCCGAGGCACCTTCACCAATTGCATGCTCAATTAAATTATTTTGAAAAGAACGGTTATCACGTCTGCCCCGGTCACGAATGGGCAGGCCGGCTGCTGTATCGCCGCCGTCTGATGGTATATTCGAAGCAATGTCATTCATATCAGGGGATATACCGGTATAGATCCCCAGGGTTATTGAACCAACCCCCCAGAGATTCTGAATGCCAAATAAGAGCATTAAACAGGAAATAATTTTCAATGCAGACTTCACGCTAATTTGACCTCAAAAAATAATAGGTCAGGCCCAATGACATTCTGTACCCTGAAAGATTCACTTCAGAGACATCTCGCGGGGCAAGTGGTAAACCTGTGGGTAAATTTGTTTCAATTGCTGCATCATTGACAATGCCAGAGCTGCCCCAGGTTCGCTGCAGCAAAACATTCAAAGTCAGGCGGTAATCATCTTCGGGTGAACCGATGACCAGATACTCTCCCATAAGATTAAAATGCCAGGCAATAAAAGAAGGCGCGATTTCAGATTTGGCACTGAAATCAACCAGATCGGTATTTGCAGAGGTCTGTGTAATCAACTGGCTGGTAAAATTGTAAGATAATCCCAGGCCGGCATACATCCGCAGTTCCCGCCAATAGGTAATCACGACCCCGCCTTGTATGGGAATCGAAAAATGACTTAGACTTACCGAGCCATTCACTGGAACATTCTGGCTGGTGACCTGGTACAGAGCACCTGAGATCGGGTTGGTCAACAGATATTTACCCGAAGCTTTAATTCCTGAAGTGTATTCAACCCCAATTGCAGTATAAAAGAAATTTGAGAGTATGGCTCTGAGCTGCGCTTCAGTAGAGATTCCTACCGGTCTGGAAAATGGCGAGAGAGAGGCCCCATCGACGTCATTATTTAGACCGACAATTCCGCGCGGGGCATTGATTGAAACATAATCGGCCCCGTAGTTCATGCGGCTGCCAAGCAATAAAGTCGCGCCCATTTCAATGGGAATTGCCTGCATCGTATAGACTGGAAAAACGAAAGCAAATATCAGTAATAACTTTTTCATAATTTATAATACAAAGTAGTATGCATACCCCATCATAAACCTGCTGCCGGTCAAATCAAATTGCCGGGTTTTTAGAGTACCATTGCCGACCGGTGCAGACAGGCCAAAGGTCTGCATCCATTCTAATGTAATGTGGCCTTTCTCGGTCAGCTTGATTTCAGTGCCGAGCAAAATATGAGTGCCGCCTGTGCTAACCGGAAAGGTCGAATCTGCAAGATCATTTTTAATATTATAGATACCTATGAAATGAGAATAGCCAAAACCCATATACAGGGAGCTGCGGTTGCGCAGTGGCAGGTTCAGACCCACTGAAACTGGAGCATGTACAGAGGTAACCGACATGGTCACATTTCCCCCTGTGGTTGTTTTGCCGGTGGCGGATGGATATGCGATGCCGCCTTCTGCCCCACCACGAACAAACAGAAATTTATATTTATATCGAAAATTCAAGCCTGCAAAATATACATCAGGAGTCGTCGCAACCTGATCGCCAGCTGCGGGGTACAGATTCGCATGAACGGGCTGGTAGCCTGCGTGTAAGCCCAGAGCGAATCCGCTGCCGATATCCAGAGGAAAGCTGTCTTCTCTGGCCTGTGCATACCCGCCTGAAATGAGAATGCTGTACAAAAAAAAGATAAAAGCTAAAGATTGAACCAGTTTCATTATTTTGTGTGTTTTTATTGCACCTTTTTAGGTATATCGGCCAGTAGGGCAATCTTTTCATATTTTAATCCCGAGACAATCTTTTTTCTTGTCGTCGTGAGTTTGATTTCTTACTTTGCGGTGGAGCAATAAACGCAGGTCGAGGAATTTATCGATTTCGACCTACGACCGGCAACTGGCGTTTCTACAGTAAATTTTTTTTGCTGACACGTCAGGTAAGTGTATATAACTGCTCATCACGACAGATACAAGGGCTTGTGTCCCTTTGCTGTTGAAAAATACAGATATCCGCGGAACTTGGGACAAAACATAAAAAACCGTCTCTGAAATTGCAGGAACAAACGCTGGAACTTTTAATAGAAGAGGGAGAATTATGCGACATAATACAGGAGTAATTGAAAAAACAAGTGAAGATGTTCCTCGATCGACTGAAAATAACCTGCCTGCTGAAATTATTGAACTGCTGACGATTGCAACCGATGGTTTACCCGTAGATGCGCGTTATCTAATCGACGGGGTTGCCTTGCAATACCTTGATCGTCAGAAAGCAGAAGTTTCTGAATTTTACCGCACATCAGTAGATACTGCTCTGAAGTTGACCTCGGTTGAAGAACCAGAATGGCGCTATGTTGCCGGGCGATTAAAAGTTAAAGCATTATACCATGATATCTTAAGCCGTCGCTCTATTGAAAAGCCATATTCTGATTTTCCTGAGTTTGTCAGAGAAATGGTGCGGCGAAATATTTATGTTCCTGAAGTAATTACCCGCTTCTCCAGCGAAGAACTCGAAACAGTTGCCGGTTTTATTCGTCCTGAATGTGATCTTGATTTTGATTATGCGGGAATAAATCTGATGAGCGCCCGCTATCTTGCACAGGAAGGTGAGCACCTGGTTGAACTGCCGCAAGAGGCGCTGTTGACCATTGCATTACTGTTAAACCAGAATGAGCCGACATCCATCCGCCTTGAAAGGGTGCGTAGAACGTATAATATGCTGGCCGAGCGCAAGATTTCTCTCGCCACCCCAATCTTACTCAATTTGAGACGGCCAGGCGGCAATCTATCAAGCTGCTTTATTGTCTCGGCCGATGACTATCTCGAAAGTATATACTATGTCATAGAAACCTGTGCCCTGATCAGCAAGCAGGGTGGCGGGGTTGCCACTGACTGGTCAAGGGTTCGTGCCCGCGGCTCTTCAATCAAAGGTATTCCTAATGTTTCAGGCGGGGTATTGCCATGGATCAAGATCATCAACGATACTGCAGTTGCAGTTAACCAGCAGGGTAAACGGGCCGGGTCTATCACCGTTGCTCTCGACATCTGGCATCTCGATGTTGAAGATTTTCTTGAGCTGCAGACAGAAAATGGCGACCAACGAAAGAAAGCATTTGATGTTTTTCCCCAGCTGGTTGTGACCGATGAATTTATGCGTCGGGTTGAAGAAAATGGTGACTGGTTTATGTTTGACCCGCATGAAATTAAAACCAAGTTCAATATTGATCTGCCCGAACTCTGGGGAGAAAAATTCTCTCAAATCTATAACAGTCTGGTGGGCCGGGTACTGGACTTTGGTCTTAAGAATGGTCTTGATCTTGGGTTCACGAATGGCCATGAGTTTGATCGGGCATTTCGTGAAATTCTTAAACGAACGAATGATAAATCACAGATTATTACCCTGGCAAAAAAAGTAAAGGCCAGAGATCTGCTCAAAATCATCATGAGAACGCAAATCGAAACCGGTCTGCCCTACATTGCATTCAAAGATACGATCAACGAGGGCAACCCGAACAAGGGAAGTGGCTATATTCCGTGTGTGAATCTTTGTGTCGAATCATACAGTAATGTTAAGCCGGCCCGGGTGAGAATGGAAAATGACGGAAAAGGCCGCTCGGTCAGGGTAGCTGAAGGTGGCGAGAACCATACCTGCAATCTGGTTTCATTGAACCTTGCCAATCTGCTTACCCGGGAAGAACTTGAAGAAGCGACCCGTGAAGCAGTTCGTATGCTTGACAATACAATTGAGCTTACAGTTGCCCCCGTAGAAGAATCTTCACACCACAACCGACTGTATCGTACAATTGGTATAGGGGTTATGGGATATGCTGATTATACGGCCTGGCATAAAACTCCGTTTCATAAATCAGAAGCCCTGGCACATGAGCTTTTTGAAGATATCGCTTTCTTTTCAATCGATGAGTCGAGTAATCTGGCTGCCGAAAGAGGATCGTTTGAAGCGTTTGATTCTTCTGATTATGCTAAAGGTGAAATTTTAAGCCATGACCGCGAGTGGTTCACAAGAGAATCTTCGAATCCGGCCCGATGGCACCAGCTGGCAGACAAGATTGCTGAAAAGGGTATGCGCAATTCACAATTGCTGGCCATTGCACCCAATACTTCCAGTGCCCTTGTTCAAGGGGCAACTGCTTCTATGCTGCCTGTCTTCGCAAAATTCTTTATGGATGACAACAGTAAAGGTGCGATTCCGGTCGCCCCGCCATTTCTTCGAGAGCGATTCTGGTATTATACTGAATTCAAGAATATTGATCAACCCGCGATGATCAATATCATTTCAACTGCGCAGAAATGGATCGACACAGGAATCTCTATGGAACTGCTCTTTAACCTGAACAGAGAAAATGTAGATGCTAAGTATATTTTCGATACCATCATGCATGCCTGGAAACGCAAGAGCAAGGCCATCTATTACATCCGAAGTGTGCAAAAAGACGGATCAACTTCATCAAAAGATGAATGTGTAAGCTGTGCAGGGTAATATGGACAATCTGGATAATTCAATCATGCGAGATGCTGCCAATTTTCCTTTTAATGAATTTACCCGGCCAGAGGTTCAAGAGCGTCCGAATCAAGAGGCCCACTGGCTGCACGCAAAAAAACTTTTTAATCCTGAAGGGAATGATTCCATTCAGCAGCGCAGAATCATTAAAGGCAACCCCACCAATCTGTTCAATTTGAATGACGTTAAATATCAATGGGCAAATCGAATTTACCGCTGGATGATGTCTAATTTCTGGATACCTGAAAAAGTCGATCTCTCAATGGATATGCTCGACTACAATCAGCTGACCCCCGGCGAGAGAAAAGCCTATGACGGAATTCTTTCTTTTCTGGTCTTTCTTGACAGCCTGCAAACAAACAATGTGCCGCAAATAGCAGACTATATTACCGCGCCTGAGGTTACCCTCGTGCTCTCTATTCAAGATTACCAGGAGGCAATTCATTCCCAGGCATATGCCTATGTCATTGAATCAGTGATACCCGCCGCGCGCAGAAAGAATGTATATGAATTCTGGAGAAAAGATAAAACTTTATTTGAAAGAAACCAGTATATCGCACAGGTATATCAGGATTTCATTGACCATCCCTCAGACCAGAACTTCATTCGGGTATTGATTGCCAATTACCTGCTTGAAGGTCTATACTTTTATAATGGCTTTATGTTCTTTTACACGCTTGCCAGTCGAAGTATCTGCTCAGGAACCTCTTCGATGATTCGCTATATAAACCGTGACGAATACTCTCATTGTATTCTGTTTGAAAATATCATTCGATCTGTGCGAGAAGAATACCCGACCATGATCTCAGATGATATGGTTTTAGCCATGTTTGACCGCGCGGTAGAGCAGGAAATAAACTGGAGCCGGTATATAATGGGAGACGATGTCGTAGGCATAAATTCCCGCACCATTGAATCATACACTAAATGGCTCGCCAATGAACGCCTGAAATCACTGGGTTATCTGCCATTGTATCCTGACTATGATCACAATCCCTATATGCATTTAGATAAAATTGCAGATGTGTCTGGTGACGGCCATGTGAAAAGTAACTTCTTTGAGTCAACTGTGACCAGTTATAACCAGTCTTCAGCAATCTCAGGTTGGGATAAATTCTAAAAGTTTACTGCAATTCACCAATGAAGAATAGATCTCTCATAATTGCCACCTTGCTCATTGCTATTGCGGGCTTTCATTGTAAACGTGAGCAATACTGGCAACCTGACAGAAAGTTTGCAAACTTGCAGCAAACCCAACCTGGTTTTCAGATAACAGATTTACCTGAACAGGTAGAAACTCTGGTTATCAATCTATTTGCACCGAATTGTCCGCCTTGTATTGAAGAGCTGCCTGAACTGCAGAAGTTGTATGAAAAATCACAGGCAGATGAAAAACTGAAGTTTATTGCGATTGGTTCTCACCTCGATACGGTTGCAGATCTTGAAATTTCCCGGTCTGATATTATCAAGACTGTTGGTGAATTTGTGCAGAATGAGAAAATACAGTACCCGGTATATATAGCTGACCAGACCGACATTCGGGCTTTGCGGGTAACCGGGTTTCCTGAAACATTTGTTTTGCACAGAGACAAAAAATCTAAGTTCGGATGGCGACTGCAGCGTAAGTTTATTTCTGCAATAAAATTAGAGCAGGTACTTGAGACGCCCCGTAACCGCTCAATCTATGAATGAAACCATTTGAGCAGATTCAAGAATCCCTGCATAGTATAGAGTCAAAATTACGCTCGGCCAAACATTCTGTACGGCTCATTGGCGTCACGAAAGGACATCCGCCCGAAATCTATGATATTTGCCGAAAGCTAAAAATAAATCATGTGGCCGAAAACAAAGCACAGGAATATCGCGATAAAATAAAAGATGATAACTCCAGAGAATTAAGTCTGCATTTTATCGGCCAGGTTCAGCGTAAAAATCTGAAATATCTGTCTGCAAATCTGTATTCTTTCGATGCACTCTCAGACCTTGAGGTTGCCGCCGCTCTCAATAATGTTGTGCAACAGAAAACTGAGGTTTTGTTGCAGATCAATGTCGCCGGTGAAAGCCAGAAATCAGGGCTTGTCTGTGAACTATCCGACGTAAGCCGTTTTATAAATACAATGCAATCATTTGATAAACTCACGATCGCCGGCCTTATGGTGATGGGGCCAACTCCTGTGCCCGATCTTTCTGAGAAAGAGTGGGAACGCGATACCGGCAGAGTTTTTGAACGTGCTCATGAATTCTTATTGAGCCTGAGAAAAGAAACCAGGCTAGAATTGCCCCGACTTTCGATGGGTATGAGCGATGACTATGAAATTGCTATTGCCTGTGGGGCTACAGAAATCAGGCTGGGCTCAACAATCTTTGGAGCCCGCAGTAAATGAGAAAAATTGATATCGTACAGGGAATCTTCATTTGTGGTTTTGCACTGTTTTCGTCTATTTCCATTTCAATTACCCAGTTGTTTCTTGCGTTATCATTGCTGACCTGGGCTGTCTCATTGTTCTTACGCGATAAATATGTTGTGCCAGGGTATGACGGATGGCCTTCATTGTACAATTTTCTGATTCTTTGGGTAGTCTGGCGCATATTCCATGTTTTTGCTTCAGACCATTTCACTAGTGAGTTGATACAGTTTCGAGAGGTCTGGCTATTATTGATAGTTCCGCTGATTGTTCGCAGATTGCACTCAAAATTATTTACTCCGTTTTTCTTCTCTCTGCTTGGCGGTGCTGCAATCGCCGGGCTTGGGGCGTATTACAGTGTGCGGGAATTTCCTTTTCTTGATTTTGGGCATCGTGCAAACGCTTTCGGGGGTATGCATCACCTGACTTTTGCCGGCATTGAAGCCATGCTGGGTTTTCTTGGGATTGGCGTATTTCTGTGGTTCCTGCGCTCTGGTAAAAAGGCAGTGGCTTTTATTTCTCTGGCTTTGAGCATTGCAATCTGGCTTGGTTTTGTCTATACGAAATCCCGGGGTGCCTATATCGCTGTTGCCTGTGTGACGGGTATTTTACTGGTGTACAGATTCCGTTCCTATTCTGTTCTATTGGGCATTCCCGCTTTACTTGGGATACTCGTCTTATTCCGGGAAAAAATCTTCACATATATGGCTTTCTTTACCAGTTCCATGACAGCTGAAGGCAGTCGAGCGGGTTCATTTACTGAGAGAATAGATTTGTGGCACACCGGTTTAAAGATGCTGGCGGTTAAACCATTTATCGGTTTCGGGGATGCAGACTACATTGCCTATTTTCACAAGTATACTGTTGAAAATGCTGTTGGGGTTGCCAGTTCAGGCTCGCATATGCACAACGATTTCATCAATACTTCTGTTCTATATGGTTTGGTTGGTCTGGTAATCTTTTTGGGATTTTATGTTTCACCAATTAAAACCGCTTTACAAGCATACTACCGAGAAAAAAATTCTGGCAGTGCCATTGTAGTTATGACCTGTCTTGGCGTTCTATTGTTCGCCTTTATGGGATTGAGCCAGTGTCATTTCACGTCTGAAATGACCCAAATGACATTCTGGACGGTTGCGGCAGTTGCCATTCGATTTTCAGAGCAACCCACAGTTTCTGAAATATGAACTAAAAATCTGGCAAAACAGGTAAAAATTGCCGATACTTTCAGAGATGCATAAACGTGCGCTTAAAATAATTTGTGCAGTAATCTTCATACCGGTTCTACCTGTTCAAGGGGTCGTCGAAATTAATTTCCCCAGCTTGAGCAGTACACATTTAAGCGGTGCACGTGAATATGCCACAATTTATGAAAGTTATGCAAAGGCTTTTGGCAAATACTATGCCCCGGCTCTGGGTTTCAGTTCACATTTGACAGCCCCTACCGGCAAAGATCAGCTGAGTGCTTTCCCCTCTTTATTACTAGGTACCGGTCTGGGAACCTCGTTTGCCAATGTTAAAGCCATTAAAGCAGAAAGCAATGAAGCGGTTACCAGTTCGGCAGTCCCATCCGTTTTACCTTCTTTAGGCTTAAGTTTCAATCTGGGAGTAGGAATTACCAAAAAGTGGGCAGCGTATCTGTCGCTTTTTCCCTCGGTAGAGTTCGCTATGCCTGCCAGTATTTCTGGAACCAACGCTTCGTTTACTTATTCGAATGTCAAGGCTCGTACGACTTATCTGCTCGTCGAAAGTTCATTTCTGAAACCGGGGGTATCGCTTGGTGGTTATATGAACTGGACCAGAGGAAGATTTAAACTGCGTTACGATAATATCTCTTCGGTCAATTATACTTATGATTTCAATGGGACTCCTGCCAGTTCAAACTTGACTTATGATCTTGAATCAGATTTTTCATGGAGTATATTCGGAACAGGAGCAGAAATTCGGGCCTGGTATGATCTGATGTTTTTCTCACCTTATATTGGTTATGGTCTTGGGCTACAAACAGGTCGGTTTGATTCTATTGTGAACTTGAATGGAAATCTTGATGTAACCATTACCCCGACTACAGAAAGCAGTACCGGCTTTATTCGTATTACAGATTCGGCGCGAGCACCCGGGGTTTTACAAAGATTTTTATTTGGTTTTGAGTTCAGTTTTTTCCTGATAAAGTTTGGTGCTGAGGCTCAATTTGAAACAACTACCGGTATGGCTGGGGTCTCAGCCGGTTTTAGTCTGGTATTTTAGAGTAAATTGCAAAGAGATCAAGGCGCAAATAATTCAGCTTCCAGATAAAAATAGTCTTTCCCCTTTGAAGATTCTGTTCTGGTAACTTTATAACCGGTCAATTCAAGCCATTGCTGTAAAATCATTGCTGTTAATCGATCTTCTTTGGGAAACACCTTATTCAAGTACTCGTTATTTGCATCGTGTTCCCAATCAAAAATATGCAATACTGCTGTTTCTGATAAAATACTCTTAATGGTATTGAAAACCTTAAAGGCATCTTCTACTGCAGATAAACTGAATGAAAAAAAGAAATGGTTAATTCCGGGTATCCATTTCGGAAAATTTACCAGACTTCTGTCGGGAATATGAAACGGAGTGACATTCTTGAGGTTATGATGAACCAAACGCTTCCAGAGCAGATCAATCAGATCTTCCTGATAATCACAAGCGTAAATATGAGCCTGGGGATTTTTCTTGAGTTGTTCTCCCAACAGCAGGGACACATACCCCAGCCCGCAGCCGAAATCCAGTATTTGAAGAGGTTCGTCAAGTTGATCCCGTAGAATCTTGAGGTAGGCATCAGCAGGAACCGAAAGTTCCCGGTAATCGGAGGTTAAGAAATCCTGATAGTCAACAGATTCATGGGCTTTTATGATCACCGGTTATTCCCCGGTTTCAATCACTCTCGGCACGACAATATACCCGGCTTCTGTTTTAGGGGCAATTTTTCGGATGTCTTCTTCTGTAATGACAGAATGAGGTTTATCTTCCCTGAAAATATTCACTGAATCTAAAACATGGTCAAAAGGTCGGGCTTGTGAAGTATCGACTTCATTGATCTGGGCTACAAAATCAAGAATTCCATTAAAATCTTTGGTTAATTTTTCGAGTTCATCACCTTCCAGTCGCAGTCTTGCCAGACCGGCAATTTTTTTAACCTCGTCTTTGTTCACCATTCTGCACTGTCCCTTACAGTTTCGAGTCGTAAATCAAAAAATGAAGAACAGACGAAATGATCAACGAGCTCGGGACAGTTTTTTCCATTTGTATGAGAAGGTCTGACGTGGAATACCAAGCAGCATGGCAGCATTTGACTGGTTGCCCCCAGCCTGTTCCATTGCCCATATGAGAGCCCGACGCTCTTCATCTTCAAGAATTTCGGGCAGGGTACGGCCAGAGTATGTAGCTGCGTTTTTTTCTGTACCTGGATATTGGTGATTGTCAAGAGGGGCAGGTTCAAGCCAGAAGAGGTATCCGGCTGGCATCACATCTTCAGAATCGGGTCGTATGGGCCTGACTTTGATTACCCTGCTGCGCAAAATACCACGAATATCAATTGTCTCGTCATGTTCAAGGCCGCCTTCCATGGCACGCATCATCATTTTCTCTTTGGCGGTGGTTAATAGAATAATATTTTCAATTTTACCAGGATACCGGCTTCTCAATTTTACCCACTCATCATTGAAGAATAGATCATCGCCGTCCATATCTAATGCGATAAGAGGAATGCTCAATGCTTCAAGAGTAGAAGTTACCAGTTTGGCTCTTTCAAGATCGCTGCGCACCTTACGAACCGATGCTTTGAACCTTGAGTCACTGCCTTCACCTATGAACTTACGCTGTATCGAACTCGGGGTGATTTCTTTTTGAGTGGTATGGGGTATTGTTTCGGGTACTGGTAATTGCTCGATACTGAGATCTTCTGCAGCTTGTGTTATAATTTTTGCCGCAGGTGGTATGTAAACTCGAGCTACAGCTGGTTTGATTTGTTCAACTTCGTCGTCCTGTTCAGCTTGAGATTCGGTTTCATGATTTTCCTGTATTTCGGTTTCATTTTCGAGTTCATCTTCATCGACAATAGATTTCTCTTTAATATCGGTTTCTTCCTGCAGAGGAGCTGTTAAATGGGCAAATTCTTCTTCGGTAACATTTTTTGAGGGGTGAAAGTCTGGGGGCAGTTTAATGACCGGTTTAATCTTGGGTCGGGTTTCTTCTTTCACAACAGGTTCAGGTTTCGATTGTTCGACAGTTGAGATTTTTAACAACTCAGGCAAGGTAAATTTCCCGATCATTTCTGCCTGTCGACTGACAACGAGTGCCAAAGTCTGATCATTCTCTTCGAAAGCATAGACAGGAAAAAATCTTTGAATATCTTCACTCTTCAATAATTTTCGAATTGGCAGCCCTTTCGCAGATAAATCACTTAAAGCCCGGGAAACATCATCCCGCAAGATAAGACCAGTGATAAGGTTGTCTTCGAGACAAAACGCGCCCTCTGACATAGTTGAGAAAAAGATTCTCATCATAAGCTGGCGTTCGTCTTGTTGCACGAGGGCAATATGTACCGGTTTTTCGAGTGGTAAATTAAGTTTCTTTGATTTTCGTCTGGCAGTGATTGAACACATCATGCAGGTGCAGAAGCTTTCCCTGGTATTTCAGGGTACCTTTGAGCTCTCCGTATGCATCGGGCTGCCATTTCAAAAGCCGAATGAATTCTTGTAGATTCACTTTCCAATACGGCAGAACTTCATGACATAAAACTGCACGGTAATCGGGTTTGTCTTTCAGTATTACCAGCTTCTCTGGAGGTTTTTCAGCTCCCGTAAAACCGGGTAAAGGAACTGCAGATAAATCATATTTTTTATCTTCGAGTTTTAATCTTATTTTTAACGGTTTAGATTTCAAGGCATGCTGTTCGGCAGGTTTGTATTCCCGCACAATAGCAGACGTGCGGGTCGGTACCGCATGAATAAGATTGCCCGAACGAAGCAGGTTTATTATAATTTTGTGTTTACTTTTTTCTGAGAGCGCTTGCTGCCGCTTTCTCTCTTGACTGATTAATTTTGTCTTTATTTGACTTTCTAGCTGTTCGAGAAAAACAACGGGTATTATTTCGGTAGAAAGGTTCTCTCGGGCAGATTTAATGAGAGTATACAGATCTGAAAATTCAGCTGGGGAGTGACGAACATTGCGTTCAATATTTTGCATTAAGTTCTTAATCGCAGTAAATTTTCTTTTGAATACTCCCGGTTTAGAATTCTGCAGTGTGCCTTGAACATCTCCCAGTATCTGGTTTAACGATTCAAAAAGCGGGTTCAGTTCATGCAACTCTGCTTCAAGGTTCTGCAAGGTGCTTTGCAATTCATGGAGTTTATGCTCAACCTTAATGTACTTGTCATTGAGATCATCAACCTTCAGGCTGTTTTTTTCAAGTTTACTGTAATTTGCTTGAGCGGGATTGCTCATGTATTCAGTATCGGAAAAAAGAACTGTAATAATAACAGAAGAATACCACCATATAGACCCGCAACCAGATCATCGAGCAGTATCCCTTTTGCTCCCGGGAGATCCTGCAGACGATTGGCAGGCCAGGGTTTCACGACATCAAAAAATCTGAAAAAAAGAAAAGCCAGCGCCAGAGAATACAGAGTACCTGATGAGAATGCCAGGGTAACCGCAATGCCCGCAAATTCATCCATCACTACACAACCGGGATCTTCCTGGCCGATCTCTTCGGCAAAGCCTCCCGAGCTGATTAAGGTGAGAATAGAAAATAACACAGCTGCGAGGCATCCGGCCACGACCCATGACACCCCGGTTACGCGAACAGTAAAAATGAGCAGACAAAGTGCAGCCCAGCTTCCCGCAGTTCCGGGTGCGACAGGAAAATATCCTGTGTAAAAGCCAGTGGCAGTCAGTTCGCGTAAAAATCTCATTTAGACTCCGATGCAGGGTTTTTCAACCTGAAGATATAATAGGGGGGCAACAGCACCTTATAGTTAGTATACATATACCGCACCCCGGAGATAATCGTTATGATGGTCGTCAGAAGTAATAAAAAATAAGGTGCCGATTCTGCAAAGATTTTTTTCTTCTGCTCGCGGGGTACCTCTACATCCCGCAGAATTTCAAACCCTTTAATGATCAATTCGCCGGCAATCTGGTGATGTTTTTTGCCCGATTTTACCCCCTCATCAAATGTACGATTGATATCAATATGAAAAGAGCGTACGATAAAGATCATCATAATCAGTACCAGAGAAATCATTTGAAATGCAGTCTTTGATTTCGCAAGGCGGGTCGTTCGAACTTCCATACCTTTTCGTATTGCCAGATAGCGCATTAGAGTCACCAGCATATCCCGGCCAATAATCACCAGCACCATCCAGATTGGCAAAGCCGGGTCTAAAATAAGAAAGACGATTAGTGTTGCGATTACCAGAGCTTTATCGGCAAAAGGATCTAAAAAACGGCCCAAGGCACTGTCCTGGTTCAATTTTCGCGCAAGGTAGCCGTCAAAAAAATCGGTAACGGAAGCAATGATAAAGATAATAAGAGCAAGGAAACGTTCGGTTGGGACCTTTGAGAGCAGAAAATAGAGAAATACAGGAATCAACAAGATCCGCAGAACCGTCAAAATATTCGGCAGAGTCATTCAGACACAGCACAATTGCACGTCAGGATTTCAAGTCGTTATTTGATCTGCAAAACTGCCCATCCAATCGTATTCCATGGGTGTATCGAGGCTTGCCTGAACAAAATCTCCAGGTTTTATCCCTTTTTTGAACGGTAAAAAAACAATTTCGTCGATTTCCGGGGCATCTTGCGGTCTTCGGGCTATGATTTCACCGGGAGCTACTTCATCGACCAGTAATTCCTGAATAGTTCCTGTTAAATCTGATCGGTGTTGCTGGCGCAACTGTAAGTGCAGATTGCGGATGTCATTGATTCTTTCGATTTTCTGATCATCACTGAGGTCATCTGTGAAATGATCACCGGCATATGTGCCGGTTTCGTGAGAATATCTGAAAAGAGCCAGTTTGTGAATTGTATTCTCGGTTAAAAAAGTTCGAATGGTTTCGACATCTTCCTGCTCTTCACCGGGAAATCCCAGTATCAGTGAGGTTCTGATTTCGGTGGATGGATTTACCTCTACCGCTTTGGCCAGTATTTCTTTGAAAAGGCCCGTATCGCTGGGTCTTTTCATTTTCTCAAGCATGCGCTGTGAGACATGCTGAAAGGGAATATCGAGATAAGGAACCAGTTTAGGAAACTCCTGAAACAGATCGAGCAGTTTCAGTACCCGTCGATCAGGAAAAAGGTATTGCAGGCGAATCCATTGTACTTCGTCTTTTTTTGAGAAGAATTCAATAATATTGCGTAACTCATCAATTCCCTGCGATATTGTATCTTGACTGACTAGAATTACTTCCCTGAGAGGAGTTGAACCCGGCGATCGACTTTCTTCACTCCATTGTCTTTCGAGGGACGAAGCATCATAAGGACTCAAAGACCCCCGTATTTTAGGCAAAATACAAAACGCACAATGCCGTGAACACCCCTGTGCAATTCGAAACCATGCATAGGGAAGCTTATTTTGACTGTCGCTCATGTCGCCCGCCTGCAGGGCAGCATGGGCATTCAATTCAATTCCGTAAGCCTGGGATAAAATCATCGGCAGTTCATGGTACTTACCGGTACCGACCATGAAATCTAATTCAGGAATCTCTGTTTTTACATTCTCAGAGAATCGTTCCGCAAAACAACCGATCAGGCCGACTTTCATTTTCTTATTCTTTGAATCTCTTAATTTCAAAGACTCGAATACAGTCGCAATGGTTTCTTCCTGGGCTTCTCGAATAAACGAGCAGGAATTGATCAACAGAAAATCTGCCTGTTGGGGCTCATTGCTAAGACGAAATCCGTTTTGTAGCAGAGCAGAACGCATTCTTCGTGAATCAACCTTGTTCTTAGGGCATCCCAGGGTTTCGATATGAAAAGAAAACTGGCTAGAGGGCGATCGCAAGATCAGCCGTCCTTGACTACAACCCTGAATTTGGTTTGCTCAACAGGATCGCGTTCTTTTCGAATGATTTTATTGACGGTCTGGCCTTTTCTGCCGAGCACTTCTGGTTTGCCGTTAATGCGTAGAGAAACAGCGCCAGCATCACCGATTTTCATCTGTATGCTGTCATTTGCCTCATAATAAAATTGAGAGCCCGGGGCCAGTTGACCTCGTTTCCCGGGTTTACCGTCAATAAAGAATTCTACATAGTTTTCAGAAACCGTAGAACCTTCGAGCCGAATGATAAAGTTTGAGGGGTTGGCTATGCGAACTTCATCTGTACCAGGCTCTGTCGTATTTTCTGGTTTTACGTTTACTGTCTCTGTCTGCTGGGCTTCACCAACTTTTTCGATTTGTACTTTAGCATTATTGGGAGTTGCACCAATCAAAGTGATGCGCAATGTGTTTGCAACACCGTTTTCTTTTACTTCTACAGGCTGGTTTTCTTTCAGTGCTATAATGCGCTTTCCGGGATAAAATTCGATTTTCGCATTGCTGCGCTCATTTTCTTCTGCCCGGTAACCAAGCTCTTTCAAGACAATATACACCTCAGTATTTGCCACCGAGAAATCAATCCCTTTGCCGACGGGAATTACAGCTGTTGTAAAACCAGCACGAAGTTTTACATGCTCTGTTTCAACTTCTGGAATATTTGATGAATTGCGCAGAAAGTTTTCAATATTGCCGGGATCATTTTCCCCATTGCTGCCTTGAATATTGACATTTTCTGTTGAAGAACGTGTGTTCAGGAAAATTCCGATGCCGGTACCCACCAAAGCCAGAACAAACAGTGCGAATAAAAGTTTAGAATATTTTTGTATATAGTCAGAAGCCTGTAAGGTAGGCCGGGTAAGCTCTTGCAGAGGAGATTCTTTCTCGCTGATCTGGGCCCCACGATACAGTTGCAGCACAACCTCAGGGTCAAGCTCGAGATAGGTTGAGTAGCTGCGCAGAAAGCCGGTTGTATAGGTTTCTCCCGGGAAAACCCCAAAGTTATCTGCTTCCAGGGCTACCAGGTGCCGGCTTGTGATATGGGTATCTTCTGCAGCCTGCTGGATAGTAATTCTTTTTTCTTCCCGGGTGGTTTTGAGAAGGTTGCCAGGTGTTTGTCTCATAATATTTGGTTTACTCTGTCGTAAGAGGATTTTCAACTACTTTCATATTATCAGTCACTTTGAATTGAAAGTAATCGCCAGGTATGGTGTCATTCGGGGTAATATCAGAAAATTTCAAATCTACGGTTCTGCCGCTTGCAGACCATGCAGAGAGTTTTTCGATATTGTAAGTCTCAGGAGATACGTACAAAAGCAATTTTTCATACCCGCCAGAAGAAACTTTCTCTTTCAGTTCAAGCACAAAATACTTTTTACCGCCTACATCCCTCGGTTGCTCGACATCGTCAAATCGGTAGTGATAGCGTTGAAACAATCGAACCAGACCCTCATAGCTGTTGGTATCATAAATACTTTTGCCGTCTTTTTTGTACTTCAAGTCTTGTACGCCAACGGCCCTTAATCTTTCGACATAGACCCACATCTTCTTGCCATCTGAAACTATTTTGTCTCCCGCAGGCGAAGAAAAGGCGAAATGCAGTTTACCACCCGATTGGTAATATACTTTTCCGCGGCTGGTTCTCGATTTTGCATTCTCTTTGATATCGAGACTGAATGAAGCACTGTAACTTTTCAGGCTCTTAAATTTCTGCTGCATCTCTTTTACAACGTCAGAGGGGTGTAAAAACTCAGCAGAGTATGAACTCCGAATAGATAAAAAACAGACAACGGAAAGTGCGGCAATGATATGTCTTTTCATGAATTCCAAGGGCCCACCGAGCAGGAGGGCATCCGCGTTAAAAACCAACGGCCACGTGTAGCGTCAAATAGATTTTGCCTTGACACAAGACATTCAAACCGATAGGTGGGGGAGAGTGGTTACCAATTACGCAGTATTGCTGGCAGAAGGTTTTGAAGAAATCGAAGCCGTAACCATAATAGACGTTTTGCGTCGGGCAGACCTGCCGGTTACGGTTCTGTCGGTGCAGCCCGATCTTTGCGTAACCGGTGGGCATGGAATCAAAGTCTTTGCCGATGAATTCCTGGGAAAGGTACTTACGACCGAATACTCAGGGGTAATATTGCCAGGCGGGGCAACCGGGGTTGATAATTTGCGCAAGAGCGAGCTTGCCAAAGAGTTTATTTTTGCGCACAAAGAAAGTTTCATTGCTGCAATCTGTGCCGCACCCTCGTTGCTGGCAGAATGGGGTTTACTTCAGGGAGTTCGGGCAACCTGCTACCCCAGTTTTCGTGCTGCGTTAGAGGCAGGGAACTGCCGATATATGGAATCAGAAGTGGTTGAAGACAGGAATATAATTACATCCAGAGGTCCGGCGACTGCTATGGCATTTGCTCTGGCAATTGTCAACAAAATGCAGAATGAGCAGATTGCCAGACAGACTTCTGAAAAAATGCTGGTTTAATTTTTCTTAGACTTGGGAGACAAACATGGCAGAAATAGATAAAATCAAAAGTGAGCTCGAAAAACTGAAGAGTGAAAATGAAAACTTACGCAACACTCTCAAAGGTTATGAAACAGTTTTACGTCTCAATGATGATGAAATCAATACTTTAGAGCAGATTGTGGCCATGTATGAAAAAATAGTCGAGTTTTCGCGAAACGAACTGTTGCGTGTTCAGGAAGATACGAAAGCGCGTGAAACCATTTCAGAATTTACACGGCAAGAATTAATGAATGCTCAAGAGATTGTCAAGGCAAGCCAGCAGGTATCAGAGCTGTCGCGTGATGAACTGATCAGTGCTCTGCACAAGATAACTGAATTGGAAAATGAGAATAAAAAGCTGAAAGAGAAAAAAACCAAGGCAATGAATTGAAAAAAATAATAATATTGGAAGCTGAAACTTACTGATGGATGAAATAATAACCCTCGTTCTAATTGTCGCAATTATCGGTATCGTAGTACTATTTGCGACCTATGTATTCAAAACATATGTGATGCCGAAGAAAGTAGAAGAACTCGCAGATATGATGAAGGCTGGCCAGCTTGGTCCCGTCATCAAGCGTCTACAGAAGATGCTCGAAGAGAATGATCGGGATCCTTACATCCACTATCTTCTGGCAGAGGCTTACTATGCTCAAAAGAACCTGCCCCAGGCTGCGCTTGAGTATAAACAGGTGCTCAAAATAGGAAAGTTCAGTGGCAAGGTGAAAGAAGAAACCATTCGCTCTCGGCTTGCCAAAATCTACATGCAGAATAAAAATCTTGAAGAGGCAAAAAAAGAGTATCTAATCTTGACAAAGCTTGACCCTTCAAATGCCGAAAATTTTTATCAAGTTGGTCTGTTATTTGAAAATGCGGGTCTGGCAGAAAAAGCACTGCCATACTATAAACAGGCTGTTAAAGTCAATAATAACCATGCGGATGCCCATTTTCACCTTGGTGTAATCGAGTACAATTTGACAAACATTGCCGAAGCAAAGGTGAATCTCTCAGAAGCTGTAAAACGCAATCCCAATTTGTATGCAGCTCACTATTATCTGGGCCTGTGCCTTAAGAATCAGAAAGATTATGATTGGGCGATCAAAGAGCTCGACCAGGCTTTAAAAGATGAATCTTTGAAACCGAAGGCGTACCTCGCGAAAGGGTTATGCTATATGGAGAGAGACTCTTTTCAAAATGCCATCACTGAGCTTGAAAAAGGGGTTTCTGTTGCGCCAAAATCCAGCGAAATTGAATTGAATCTGCGATATTTTCTGGCAGCCTGTGCAGAACGCAAACGGGACTTTCATACAGCAATTGCCAACTGGGAGCGCATTCATGATGTTAACCCGAAATATAAAGATGTTGCTGAAAAGCTCAAAACGTATGATGAATTCAGAACCGATGATGGTATCAAAGACTTCATGATTGCCTCACCGGGTAAATTTGAGCAGATCAGTCGGGCTTTAATCGAAAAAATGGAATTGAATATTATTGATTTGCAGGTGGTTTCTGACTCTGAAGTGCATGCAAGTGCAACAGAGATGGAGGGCAACTGGCGCAATAACAAAAGAACCAGTAAACTTATTTATCTCTTTAGAACAACCGATCCCGTCTCAGAAAAGCAGTTGCGTGCTCTGCATGAAGAGATGCGATCATTGGGAGCGCCACGAGCGATGTGCATGACTACCAGTGAGTTCAGTTCTCAGGCAACAATTTTCTGCCAGTCTCGTCCTATTGAACTGGTAGACAAAAAAGAATTGATCAGCCTGTTGTCAGGTCTTACCTGAAAAATTAAAAATGAATGAATCAGTTGCTACCCTGCAAAAGTGGCCAGGTTTTTCTAAGTATGAACTTGTACAACTGGGTAAATTACCATGGCAAACCGGAACTCTGAGTTCACGACCGGTAAAGCCTGTTGCCTTTTTTTTGAATCAAGGAACTCTTCTTGAAAATGAATGCCCGCGTTCAGACCGGGATACTCTTTTTGGTGTACTGCCTTTACACAGGCAACCCGCTCGGGAATACCAGAATCTTGAGAATGCAGAAATAACCTGGATCGAGACCGAGCTTCTTGCCCGGTTTTTGATAAACCACCGGGCTGCGTTGCGTGCTTATGCAGGCAGGTTGCAACCGGGCTCGGTTACGGTCAAAATCGAAGAGAGACTCATCTGTGGAATCGCAGGTGAAGGCTCTATTTCAAAAACTCTGAGTATTGCCGAAGATTTTTCTGCCCGTGGTTTTGATGTAATCATTCTTGAACTGCAGAAGAATGGCACCACCTTCGAAGTTGATGCAGGTTTGGCCAGTCTATGCCCGATTACCGAAAGTGTAGATCCTGAGAAACCAAGTGCATTAACTCTAAGAAAAAATATCACTCTCTACAATGGCAATTTTCTCTCAACGCACAACATGTCGAGTAGTGACTTTGCATACTTCCTGGAAAAGACAAATACCCAGAACAGCGTCTGGCTTTGCCATTTTGGAGATACTTTCAGTGAGCTTATTGAAGAATGCACCGTTTGTGTGCATACCTCAGAAATTCCACAGAATAAAGAGAATTATTTATTACCGCCTCTGATGACAGGGTCTCACTTCAAAGAAATAACTGATTTTTTTGCTCGTCGAGAAAGCCTCTGGGTGTCAGATTTTGCCGGGAATGAAGCCCAATTAGAAAAGGTTCATCCGACTTCATCTTCTCGACCTTTACGGGTTCTCGAAGGGTTCAGTGCCATCGCAGTTTCTTTTCTGCAGCAAAAAACGAAATGGCAGTGGGAAAAATTTCGACCGGTATATCCGTCAAAAGGATTCTTTGATGCAAAAACTCTGCTCAAGAATATACCAAAAATTGAAAAATCCTGGCTATGGCAGGTGATTTTACCGGGACAGGTCTACGGGAGCGGGCAAGGCGGATGGATTCTGCCGGGTAACCATAGAATACCAGCAGCAATTGCACCACATCTTTTTCCCAACGGAGTTCTGCAGATTTCAGATCGCCTAAGCCATGATTGGAGCACCTCTTTTCGCAAAGGGTTTAACGCACGCTGGTGCCTGAATGCCAATATTTTTCTTGAGAACAGTGAGCGACGAAACCTGCCTCTCTGGTTGCGTCCTTTTTGGAAATAGAGCATATTTCTCAAGGTTTCTCTAAAAGATAGATAATCAAAATAGATATGATAATTGCGGTAGTGGTAATTGCGTCGGTTTGGCGGGTTTCTTCTGTTTTTTCTTTTGAGTGAAAAAAACGATGTGTTACAATATCGCCGGCAATTTTCAGCATAATCAAAAGCAACAAGGCTGGCAATGGCGAACCGAGCAGCATGGTCGGTAATCCGGCTAGTATTATAGTGATGTGCATTAACACAATGCGACCATAGGGACCGATCATCGCCATAAGTATATGAACCTGGTCTTCAGAGACTTTTTTTGCCCGGGGAAATTTTCGGGAAGCTCAGAATCTTGTTTGCGAGTCAAATAGAAGTCTCGCAGATGCATAATCATCATTGGTACCCATGCACCTTTTAACAGCCATAATGCGGAAAATAAAAATGGCAGGGCTGTAAAGAATCCATTTGAATCATACAATTGCATGAGTTGAGATACCTGGGAGTCTTTACCCTGGGCAAAAGAAGCCAGAAAAGCAAGATGGCCAAACATGAACCCGCCATAATGAACAGCAAAAAAGGTACCAGAAAAAAACCGGTCTTTCCGCTCGAGAGACCGATCTTTGTTATGCCCAATAAGCCGATGATCGCCGTTTCTGTCCAGTAGATCAGAATCACATTAAAAGCATCCCATTTAAAGAAAAATACCCCGATTAACGGAGCAAGATTTACACCGATCAATGCCCATTCTGCGGGAGTTCGGGGTATAGGTTGAAAAGACTCTTTAAATGGGAGAGTTGACAAAATTTTTTACTTTTTTTGTTTTCTGTTTGCCAATGCTTCTTTACAGGCTTCAGAAAGATTTGCTTCATTGTCTTTGAAACATTTCATAATTCTGCCGTCCCCTTTTGGGATATCTTTACAGAATTTCTGATGATCTTCGCGACAAGCTGCCCGCATGCCGTTGCCTTTTTGTTCTTTCTTATTTTCTTTATATTTTTCTTTTTTAGCTTTCAAGTGATTTTTGCAGTCTTCAGAAAAATTGTTGAAATTTTTCTTCATGCACTCGCGATGTTCTTTACCTTTTGGCATGTCTTTACAGAACTTTTCATGATCTGCTCTACAGGGGCCGGGCCCTTCTTTCGCAAAAGTCGGCACTGATAAACTCAGCAGGGCAATACCTGCAATACATAAACTGATTTTTTTCATTTTTTCTCCCGTTGTTGGTTTTGCTGATTAGACGACAAAGATCGTAAAAACATAGCTGCTAAAATTATCCTAATTGCGCACAGCACCATAATTTCAGCTTTTTCCACTGTGTGGCAATCTGAACATGGTCACGCTTTGATAATATCTTGGGCGACAGGCAGACAAGCATAATTGTGAAAAAATTTATTTTGAATTGTATACTCAGTTGTATGGCGGTCTCAAGCTTGAGTGCTCAAAAAACAAAAAATCTGCGGCCAGATTTGATAGTCTTTATAGTTGTTGATCAATTGCGGGCCCAAGAGAGCAGCCAACTATCAATCGCAAAGCGGTCGGTAAACTTTAGCCAAACATTTCATAATCACTTCTGCTCTGAAACTGCTCCCGGGCATGCAACTCTCTTGTCCGGCAGATTACCGGCTCGACACGGTATAATTGCCAATTCCTGGCATGAGATGCCGTTTATGTCATTGCAAAATGCGGGTCATGATAAAAGTGTACAGGTGTTAGGCGGAGAAGGTGAAGCTGCTTCTGCCCGGCAGTTTGTGGGCGATCATCTTTCGAGCCACTGGCGGTCTCAAAAAACTGGCGGCAGGTTCATTACTCTCTCATGGAAAGATCGAGCAGCAGTTATGCTTGGCGGGCCAGCTGCAGACATCGCTTTGTGGGCGGGTTCAACGGGATTTGTGACCAGCAGTTTTTATAACGACTCTCAAAAAATAAAATGGCTTGAAGATTTCAATTTTAAATATCCGTTTTCACAATATGCCGGAAAAAGCTGGCCGGCTGCAGAAAAAAAAGCACTGCATAAGATTCCAGACTCATCAGAAAAATGGAATAAGATTCTAGCTTATTCACCATTCGCCGATGAGCTAACACTCAAGCTTGCCCTTGAGATTACAAATGCTTACCAGCTGGGTAAATCAAACCGAACAGATTTACTCGCGATAAGTCTTTCTTCAACAGATTATATAGGCCATAAATTCAGTTACAATTCACCTGAGATGCGTCACCAGTTAAAATTATTGAATCATCGTATTGTTGCTTTTGAAGCAGCTCTGCGCAGCAGATTACCGGGAAAGAAAATATCATTTGTACTAACTGCAGACCATGGGGGAACAAAAACTCCCCAAGTTGCTGAAGCAATGCAGGAAAAACCGGCCATTATAAAAGAGACTGAATTCCGTAAATATTTTGCTCAGAAGATGAAACCGTCACATCCATATTTTGACTATGCCTTATTATTCAGATCGCCGCATTTTTATCTGCATTATGAAGCAATCGGTGATGCCCATTTTTCGAGAAAAGAAATTTTATCAGATATGCAGAAGTTTGCACGTGAAAATGATCGAATTTTTGCTACATTGTCAGTAGATCAGAAGCTCAAAATTGTAAGATCAAATAAATTTCAAAAAAAAGATTCCCTGATTTCCGATTCAGAGCTTTGGGAGCTGGCGAAAAACTGCCATTTTCCCGAGCGCAGTCCACAGCTGCTGGTGATTCCTGCACCTTATGTGTTTCTACAATATGAAAAAGGAGTCAGTATCGCCGGTCATGGTTCGCCTTTCAACGATGACCGGCATGTACCGCTTTTCTTCTGGGGAGATGGTATCCGCCCTGCAAACAAACAAAGCATAGTGCATACAACTCGAATTGCCGCAACTTTGGCAGAAATGGCCGGTTTTCGATATGCCCCGGCCGATGGCGATGTGTTACCCCTCGATTTGAATTAAACAGCAGCCTTGGGACCAGACATTCCATCACGATAGTGTGGACCGAATAATTTTTTCTGCACACCCTCGTTTACATACAATTCATAGTCATCTTTACCAATTTTGCGATAAATCAAAGTGACGACTGAACTGGTGATTACGATGAACATGGAATATAGTATTGGCAACCAAAGCATCTGGTTTGCGAGCAGATTTTTCTCTGCTGTAGAACCACCAAAGGTAAGCAATACAATTGCAAATGCGAGAGGTCCGTTTTGAATACCGGTTTCCAGAGAGATCGTTCTTCTAAACCGGGGTGGTAAGCCCAGGAGCCATGAGAACAGATATCCGAATTTGAAGCCTGCCAGACCAACCAGAATGGAAGAGAGAATAATTTTCCAGTCTGTTGCGACAATTAAATCTGAATGTCTTGCCAGAACGCTGGCCAATAGAAACAGAATAACCAGAATACCAGCGAAACCTGCAGTATCTTCGGCAGCTTTTGCCCAGCCCGGTGATTTTTTCAAGAGAATCATGCCGCCAATGACAGGCACCATTACAACCAGCAGAGATACGATAATATCTTTTACCGGAATCACAAATTTACCGCCTTCCATTTGGGCACCTAATTGGGTTGTAAAACTCTCTGTACCGCCTATGCTCAAGCCGCCATAAAAAACCAGCAGTATAGGAGTCATGATGATTGCCATCAACGTCGATGCAGATGTCATTGAGATCGAAAGTGCGAGGTCTCCTCTCGAAAAGTAGGCAAACATATTCGAGGTTGAACCGGCAGGCAGGCAGCCAATAAGAATCAAAGCAATTGCATTTTGTGGATCTAATTGAAATACCCAGGAAATTCCGAATGCCAGGGCCGGCATGAAACCAAACTGGGAGAGAAAACCAACCAGTATACCTTTGGGTTTTTTGAGCGCTACCTTAAAGTCATTCAGGTTGAGTGTTGCACCCATACCGAACATGATAACTAGAACCAGTACCCCAAGCAGAGGCTTTTCCAGTTTATTGATAAGCTCTGTACCCCCCGCAAGTTTTTGCGCGATCAGTACAGATACATCAGATGCGAGCAGTATTAAATTCATTTTGAACTCCTATACATATCAGCGATTTGCTTTTTATATTTCTCGGTGATCACATGTCTTTTTAATTTGAATAGATTTGTGATTTCATCACCAACTTCGAATGTTTTAGGCAGCAGTCTAAAGTCTTGCAGCCGCTCAAACGATTTAAAGCCGGTTTCAGCAGAAACAGCAGATTTTACAATTTGAGAAATCTTTTTCTCTACTTCTTGATTTTTCGACAATTCTTCAACATTGCCGGTAATGCCGATTTCTTTGAAACCATCAACCGACGGAACTACCAGTACAGTCAGGAATTTTTCATCCTGGCCCACTACCATGACATGATCAATCAAAGGCGAATCGAGTAATTTACCTTCAATTGGCACCGGCTCAACGTTTTCACCACTGCTCAGAACGATGGTATCTTTCGAACGGCCCATGATTTTGAGGCAATCATTAAAGGTAATCATACCGATGTCGCCGGTGTTCATGAAACCGTCTTTGAGAACTTTTTTCGTTGCTTCGGGGTTCTTATAATACCCGCGCATAACCTGCGGACCGCGTACATGAATTTCGCCCTTTATACCTTTGCCACCATTCGGTTTATTCGGATTCGGATAAATCAATTCGCCAGAATTGATGTCAAACAGGCGCAGTTCAGTATCGGGAAAGATGGGTCCTACGGAACTCAATACCAGGCGCGAGAATGTACGACAGGCAATTACCGGTGAGGTTTCTGTCATACCATAGCCTTCTAGTACCGGAATTCCAATGTAGTTGAAGAACTCATCAATGTGAGGAGGAAGGGCTCCGCCACCACTGATCGAAGCTTTCAGGTCGCCACCCGCTGCCAGACGCAGCCTTTCAAGCACAGATGCATTGAAAAGACCATACCAGGGTAAAAAGAAAACCCAGCGCAACAGATGAAAAATACCCATACCGAGAGAAACCAGAATGTTTCTCCCTTCGAGATCTAATTTGCGGAATGTAAGAAAATAGGTTGAGCCCTGGAACATTCGCGAACAAAAGTATGAGATGTGAAACAGAGCTCTTCGTACGGGATGAGCCTTTTCAACATTCGCCAGAATTTTGGCGTGAATATTCTCCCACAGTCGAGGAGCAGATCCCATAAAGGTCGGACGGACATTCTTAAGGTCGTCACCCAGTGCTCGCACGTTTGTGTAGTAGGTGCAGCTACCGTTGTAGATTGCAAACATTTCAAAAACACGCTCAAAAATATGCCAGACTGGCAGAATAGACAGAATACGATCAAGCGGATTGATTTCGATGGGAATTCTTGACAGCTGTGAAATTACATTTTCATGGGACAGCATTACTCCCTTCGGCGCACCTGTTGTTCCCGAGGTATAGATGATCGTAAACAAATCATCGGGCTGTATTCCCGCGACCCTTTCTTCTACTTTGCGATCGCCCTTTTCACGCAGTTTCTCGCCATCCTTAATGAGATCATTGATGTGAAGAACACCTTTCGGTGCCTTTTCATGGGGATCCATTAAAATCATGTGCGTTAAAGATTTAAGCTTGGCTTTTTTAACCCGCTCTACTAAAGCAACGTTTTCAATAAATGCAACTTTGGCACCGCAATGGTCAAGAATATACTTTATTTCATCATCTGTAATATCGGCCCCGCGCGGTACATCGGTAGAGCCACTTAACTGGCATGCATAATCTGCAATAATCCATTCGACACGATTGTCTGCGATTAGACCAACATGATCTCTTTGTTTTACGCCTAAATGAATCAACGATGTGGCTAAATCTACCCCGGTCTGGTAGAGTTCTTTATAGGTGATAGGTTTCCAGGTTTTGTCTTTCTGTTTTGTTGCAAATGCGGCTCGATCGCCATAGACAATCGCAGCCTGTTCATACATTTCAGCTAAGTTTTTTGCTTTCAATGACATAATTGCTCCCTTCAAAAATTTGTTGGCGTTTTCACGGTGTTTAGACGTTCATCATGTCAATCGTTTTTCGTGATAAATGTGAAAAAGTTGTCAGAAAGTTATGAAATTCTATAATATTCGTCCAAAAAACTTTAACGCTATCTTTAGTTCTATTGAACGAGGTCTGGGATATTGGGTCAATAAAATATCTTGAAATCAAAACTAATTGTTTTTTGCAATGCAGAAAAGATTTCATAAACTTGTACAATACGTTAGTTTCTGTATTGAATTTCAGCGAAAAGGTTTCTGCAGATTATTGTAATGATCGATAGGTGCGCTGCGCAAAGAGCAGGAGCTTGAAATTATGAACGGTATTGTTATCTCTTGCCGGTTGCCTGCATAATTATAAACAAAATTCAGAACTCGCAAGGTGGTGGCCGCCTGACAGGCCAGAATTGTATAAAACGCAAAGGACTCCAACAGGCTGCTCTCGTCGTATCGATCTGTAAAAGGGCCAATGTGAATTTCCTGTCGTGAGTCAAACTCAAAGCGTAGCCATGCATTATAATAAAGATCCAGAATTTGTCGGGTTTTCCTGTCGACTGGTTGCATCTTCAGAGGGCCGGCAATGACCGGGCTTAATACCAGTATGATTACCAGTAAAAATCGCAACACACGGAAGCATGAAAATATTCAGTGTAGTTGTCAATACATGCCAGCCGTTGAACTATCTCTGGTTACTGCCGGTCCCCAACGGGAAACCTTGAAATGTATGCTTGAGAATTCGTTTGGGAAGCCGGTTTAGATAGTTTAATGTGCAACAGTTTAACAATTCATAAATCAAATGCTAAGCAAAAATAAGTGAATAAAATTTGCCGATTATCTATACTTTATTCATGAAAAAGCAGTACATCCATGAGAAAAAAAGTAGCGGTGAGAAAGAATCTGTTGCCGCGGGAATATGGCCGGGTATTCAGTTGTATTACCCCCCTGTAAAGTTTGTTCCTGCACAGGGCAGATATGAAAATGCTGAAGAGGCGGTAATGCGCCTGCAGAACCATGCCTGTGGTAGTGCAGCAGATACGATTCTGTTTGATCTTGAAGATGGTTGTCATGAAAAAAACCTCAGCCGGGGTTTTTTAGAGCGAATGCTGCCTGAGTACAGAGAGAAAATACCCGGCCGGGTGGCCTTGCGCATAAACCAGTTTGGTACCGAAGAATACCAGCGGGATTTGCAGAGTCTTGAGCTCATCGGTGATTATGTCAATGATGTTATTCTGCCCAAAGCAGGGGAATTGCACGGGGCTTCAGAAGTTCAGATTTTAGCCGAAAAACTTGAGAAGATAAACCCTAAAATCAGAATTCAACCAATTGTTGAACACCCCCTCTCATTAAAAATTGCAGATGAACTGATGGCAAACCCAAAGGTAGAGCACATCATCTTTGGCATACATGATTTTTCCCGGTCAATGTCTATTCGCCTGCGCCCAGAGGTATGGTTCAACCAGTTATACCCTTTCTTATGTGATCTGCTGCTCAAAGCAAGAATTGCAGGGTGCGGTGTGATCGGTGGGGTCGAGACCCTGTTACCTGAAGGAAAGATCAGTGAACTTTTACCAGATTCTGATGACCCAAGCGAGGTAAGGGCAGCTGCACGCAAAGATCCCTCTTTGTCGGTTGTGCTCGATCATGCACTCAGTGAGTCAGATATGGGTCTTACCGGCAAACAGGTGATACATCCTCAGCATATTCGGGTTTGCCGGGCTGCCTTCTTGGAAGAAGAGAGTGAACTTACCCGTTCATGGCAAATTGTTGAAGCTGCCAATAAAGCAGATGCCTGGAAAGGTGGCGCGATTCGTTTTGAAAATGAGATGATGGATCCCCCCATGTTCACAAAAGCAATGCAGCGTATTATTCGACAGACTGTTTTCAAATGGCGGGAAGAGCCGCTGGCTACAATTAAAGAAGCATTAGAAAAATTGCCGTCAAAGGTTCAAAAAGAAGTCTGGCCTTATAAAAGTGAGTTAACCTTAGGAGTAAAAAAATGAGTGTCAAAACGATGAATTCAGTTCCGGAACACCTGAACATTACAGAGCAGTGTCTTGATCGGCATCGGGGTACATCTGTTTCAAATCGCGAAGCAATGGTTTTTTTACACGAAAACGGCCAACGAAAAAGTTTTACCTATGACCAGCTGGCCGATCAGGTTGATACCTTCGCAGATGTGCTAAAAAAGCACGGGGTTGAAAAAGGAGAGCGTGTACTGATTCGTTTGACGAATGTTGAATGGTTCCCGATTTCATTTTTTGCTGCATTAAAAATTGGTGCGGTACCAGTACCCTCTTCGATGCTGCTCGCCGGCGATGAGGTTGTTTATTTACTGAAAGATTCTGCCTCAAAAGTACTGGTAACCGAGCCAGAACTCTGGACAAATATACGGGAGCAGGTGGGCAGCATGCAGGCCCCGCCAAAGGTACTGCTGACTGAGAAAATATCTGCAGGTTCGATACCAGCCATTCAAGAGTATTTAATCGCTGATGAAATGTCAACGTCGAACAAAATTGCAAAGCATGTTGAAACCAGGGCAAATGACCCTGCTTACCTTGTGTATACTTCGGGTACTACCGGTTTTCCAAAAGGGGTTTTGCATGCACACCGCGCCTTAATTGGCCGAATTCCCGCTTCAACCCACTGGTTTAACTTTATCGAAGAAGAACGCATACTGCACTCAGGAAAGTTTAACTGGACATATGTTTTAGGCACAGCAATGATGGATCCCCTGTTTCACGGAAAAACTGTCGTGGTCTACGAAGGTAAAAATGATGCCTCAGGCTGGATTCGTACAATAGCCGATGAAAAATGCACTACATTTATCGGAGTGCCGACTATCTATCGACAAATTCTGCAGAAAACAGAATGCACAGCCGAAGATGTTCCGACTTTGCGACATTGCATGTGCGCAGGGGAGCACCTTTCTGAGCCGGTCTTGAAATCATGGCAGGAAAGATTTGGCGTCTGGATCTTCGAAGGTCTTGGAATGTCAGAAATTTCTTACTATATTTCGCAAAGTAAATTTGATGAAATTCGTCCGGGCATGGCGGGCAAAGTACAGCCCGGCCATATTGTCTCTATCATGGATGGCGATATGAAAGAGGCCGAAGACGGTGATGAAGGGGTTATCTGTATACACAAAGACGACCCGGGCTTATTTCTGGAATACTGGAAACTGCCAGAGCAGACTGAAGCAGCTTTTAAAGAGGGCTGGTTTGTAACGGGAGACTATGCAATTCGGGATCGGGAAGGGTACATTCGCTTTTTGGGCCGGCGTGATGACATTATTAAATCATTCGGTTATCGAATTTCTCCCTATGAAATTGAACGGGTAATGAAAGGGCACCCCGATATAGCAGACTGTGCTGCAGTCGGTGAAGTGGTTGGGGAAGATAAGACGATCGTTACCTTGTGCGTAATATTGAAACCGGGTGCAAATGAGAATGGTGAAGAACTGCTTGCCTGGTCAAAAGGGCATCTGGCAGATTACAAACGGCCAAAATCTGTCAAATTTTTCAGTGACTTTCCGCGTACCGCTAACGGAAAAATTATTCGCAAGAGCCTGATCAACAAAGTAAATGCAGGATAATTGAAGCAGGGCCAGAATACGAAATTTTCAGTGAAGCGTGGTTGACATTAGAACATGAAATCACATTCCGTTCCATGGGAAAGAAGTATTCTGGTGATTCCCTTCAGATTGCTGCAACCGATGCTTATGTAAAACTGATGCGTGCGGCAGATACGGTGCAAAACCATCTCGCCCGCAATGCAGAAAACCACGGCCTGACCATTTCACAATTTGGGGTACTCGAAGCCCTGTTGCATCTCGGTTCCATGCGGCAGAATGAACTCGCAAAAAAGATCTTGAAAAGCGGAGGGAACCTGACCCGGGTGATTGATAATCTTGAGAAGAACGGGCTGGTCAAAAGAACACCTGACCCTGAAGATCGCCGTGCTTTCCAGATCAACTTAACAGAGAAAGGAACCGAGCTCATCAGTTCGATTTTTCCTCAACATATGGATGATATATACAGGTTTTTTTCAGTGCTTAGTGAAAAAGAACTGACAACCCTTGCTTCTTTTTGTAAAAAAATAGGTATTGAAGCCGGCCCTCACACACCTAACTGATAAACCTTCTGCCGATAGTTGTAAAATACAAAGCGACCATTACATGCACCGGCTCAATAAAAATAATTACAGTATTGATGAATGCTGTCAAGACCGGTGCTGCGCCATAGTCTTGTCCCAGAAATAAAATCAGGGATTCTTCAAAATCCCGGACGCAAATACCAAGCCGGGCAATAAAACTTTCGGTATGCAGTAAATATCCTGTTGTGAGACTCAGCAGATAGCCGGCCATTAAAACAGACAATACAGTAAGAATCACACTGTTTTTGAATATATAAAAATGCAGCAAAAAGAAAGTAAAGGCACAATGAGCTATCAATGTGATTTTTACTTCCAGGCCAGTGGCCAGGTTCTGTTTATACAAGCCAAAAGATAACACCGGGGAAATCAGAAAAACAAGAAACAGATATACAAAAATATGCTTCCTGAATCTATTCACTTGCTATAGTGAAATTTCTGGAAAGTCTTGCGTCAATATAAAAACGGTTTTCTAAAAAAGTCCGAACCCGGAATCAATGATTCCGGGCTCGGCAAATGGGGCAAATTGGGAAGAGAGACATTGTTTTCCCTATTCGGGATTCGCGAGTACGGGTTTCTTTTCAAGTTTACTATCGATATAACGAGCGCGCTTTGCTTCTTTTATCATGGGAATGCGCAGAAAAATAAAGCCATCCACGCAGTTGCCAAAATCTTCATCAATGCCGAAATCGAGAAAGCTTACCCCGCCCGGTTCACATAATTCTGTATATTGTTTGTAGAGCGTGGGAACTGAAAACCCGAGGTGCTTAAGATTGGTTTTGAGCAGCTTGAAATCATCTTTATAATTATCTGATGTGAAAATTTCATTCAGTTCCTGCAAACGTCTTTCGGTAAGCACATAACGGTTTTTAGATTCTGCAAGCTTGTTCTTATCGCCGAACCATTTTCTGTAAAAGTAGACCAGTATATCTCTCGCCTTGGCATTATAAGACTGGCTAATAGAAACGGGCCCGAACAGATATTTAACCTGCGGATGACGGGCTAGAAATGCACCGATTCCGTGCCAGAGATAATCGAGTGCATAACTGTTCCAATATTTCTCTTGAACAAAACTTCTGCCCAATTCTACGGCATCGGGTAAAAAGTGCTCGAGCTCTTCTCCGAATCGGAATAGAGACGATGTATAAAGACCCGTCAGGGTCTGGTCTGGAATAATCTTCTCACAGATACCGAGTCGATATGCACCTACGATCTCCATTTTGGCTTCATCCCATAAAACCAGATGCTTGTAAACCTGATCATAACGATCGAGATCAATTTTTTTACCGGTTCCTTCACCTATCTTGCGAAAAGTAATTTCCCGTAATCGGCCTATTTCCCGCAGAACATTTGGTGAATCTGCATATTCAAGCAGTGATATTTTCATGCCGTCGTCTGTAGTGCCCAGCAGGTCTCCGTTTTTCAGTTCTTCGAGCATAAGGCGGCGATCAACCGGATGCACTACATTTTTCTCGGTCTTAAACAGACCCTTTTTGCCTTTTCCTATCTGGTAGACATGCTTTCTTAACAGCTGAACCCCCGTTCTTGGTTTTAAGGCACTGAATGCGGTTGGGGCAATATGATTGCCTATTTTGATCGTTATCGTTTTGCCCCGCTGCCGAAAGATTTCTTTCGCGAGGGTGGCATAGGCCAGTCGGTTACTGAACACTCCGGTAGCATAAAAACGCAGACTGTTCTTTGCTTTAATGAAAACCGGTAAAACAGGAGCCGAATATTTTTGAATAAGGCGTATCACATTTTTACGCCAGAAGTCATCTTGCACTCCCTTAATGGTATAGCGTGATACCCGGGTTGACGGGAAAATGATCACTGCCTCTTCGTTTTTCAGGGCTTCAGCGATATTGGTTACCGAGCGACGGTTATCTGCCAGACTTGAATATCTCTCTAAAGGGATCATCAAGTCTACCAGAGAGTCAATTTCGGTCAGGTAATTATGTACGACGATTTTTACGTCGTGTCGAATTTCTTTAACTGCTTTGAGAAGAGCCAGGCCGTCAAGGGCTCCCAATGGGTGGTTTGAAACTATGATCAGGCGTCCCTGTGCAGGAATTCTTTGCTTTTCCCGCATTGAAACTGTATATGAAAAATCCAGATCTTCAAACACATCTTCAATAAATTCAAAGTTTCTTTTGTCTTCATGTCTTTTGATCAGGTTTTCAATATCTCGAATTCTCAGGAATCTGACCAGCAATCCCAGGGAAAAACGATTCAGTTTTTTCCCAGATTTTTTTTGTTCTGACAGGCGTTTTTCTATGGCTGCCCGTAAATTATATGTTTTCATAATCCATCCTCGTGTCTATATTTCGCCAATAAGCGAAACATAGAATAAAGACACAGGATGGCAAGCTTTTTTAAAGCTCTAGTCTACAGATTCAAAACTATACCCACGAGCTGCGGGGCCATAGCAGGCATCAGAGTCTTTGCTAAGGTACGCGGGATATTTTCTGTCTTCTTTCAATATGGGTATCGGGCGGGGACCAGCCCAGCCATTCCCGGGAGTAAAATGGGTGTAACAGATTTGTATTGATTGGCCAATAGTTAAGCCCGAGGCTGACTTTGTTACCTTGGTAATAATAGCTTC
>JAGRNJ010000001.1:0-118088 GCA_020440825.1 Leptospiraceae bacterium
GGCCTGAGCCAAAAAGAAATTCATAAATTAAAAAAATAGTCTCTTATCTCTGCAGATTTTTCATTTCATTTTAAAGAGGTCTCGGGGGTGGCGTAGGACAAACAACTTGTTTACAAGTTGTATTGGCCGAAGCCAGGGGGCTTGCCCCCTACCATCCACTTGCCTTTAGCTTGGCCTAAGCCCTCGTGGCTCTGGCAAGCTACTACCCTCCTTGGCTCTCGCTTGGCCTAAGCCCTCGTGGCTCTGGTTTCCCAAACAATAACCAAAAATTTCTGGTTGCCAACTTGAAAACGATCCTTGTCTATGAGTAATACAACGGGGGAAACAATGTCAAAACTTAAACTGAAACCGGGCATACTTACAGGGAATGCTGTGAATGAAGTCTTTGCCTACTGCAAAGAAGCAGAGTGCGCACTACCGGCGGTCAATGTCATAGGCTCCCACTCGATCAATGCAGCACTGACAGCTGCGAGAGAAGCCAAAAGCCCGGTTATTATTCAATTTTCACACAGCGGAGGCCAGTTCACTGCAGGTAAATTTATCGATAATTCGAACCACCTTGCTTCAATTTCCGGTGCAATTGCCGGGGCTCTATTTGCCCGAGCGATGGCCCCTGTGTATGGTGTACCGGTAATTCTGCACACCGATCATGCAGCGAAAAAGTTATTGCCTTGGATAGACGGATTGCTCGCGGCCAATCAGGATTATTTTTCAAAAAATAATGAACCACTGTTCAGCTCGCATATGCTTGACCTTTCAGAAGAGCCCTTGGCTGAAAACCTGGAGATTTCTGCCCGGTATCTTGAAAAACTCAACAAACTTGGTATGCTGCTCGAAATTGAACTCGGGGTAACCGGCGGTGAAGAAGACGGGGTAGACAATACCGATATCGATAACTCAAAATTATACACCCAGCCATCAGAAGTTCTTGCTGCCTACGATGCACTGAACTCAGTGGGAAGTTTTACTGTTGCGGCCTCTTTTGGCAACACCCATGGGGTCTACAAACCGGGCAATGTCAAATTGACGCCGGTCATCTTGAAAAACAGCCAGGAAGAAATTCAAAAACAGAGGTCGACATCTGCTAAGCCGGTTAACTTTGTCTTTCATGGTGGCTCTGGTTCAAGCCCTGCCGAGATAAAAGAAGCAGTCTCATACGGTGTAATCAAAATGAATATCGACACCGACACCCAATGGGCTTTTACTCACCCCATTCGAAAATACATGGAAGATAAGAAAGATTATCTGCAATCCCAGATCGGGAATCCCGAAGGTGATGATAAACCGAATAAAAAGTATATTGATCCCCGCAGCTGGGTTCATCTGGGAGAGAAAGGAATGAGTGAACGTCTGGTTTCTGCCTTTAAAGATTTAAACGCTTATCAGAAATTTGACTTCTAAGAAGTCAGTAAAGTTCGCAACAGTCCATTTCTTTTTCGAATTTTTTTCGGGCAGCCGCATGGCTGTCATTCCACAGTTCATAGCTGGCACCATTTTCGAGTGCCAGCCGCATAGAATCTGAACCGGTCAGTAAATCAAGAGCATAATTGCCAGATGACCATTTTTTAAACCATTTTTTCTGAGGGTATTCTCTTAGAATATAGGCTATCAATTCATAACCCGATTTCATTGGGTCATATTTTTCGGGGTCATGAACTTCTATTCGAAAACCATTCAGCAAACGACCTCGAAACGGACCATGCAGGGCGGGATAAGAAAACGGTTCATAAGACACTGCTTTGTTGCCCGGCGGGGCTTTCCCTGCCATAAAATCAGGATGGCCAACTGTGCAGAAAGGGTCTTTGCTGGCACGCCCTTCATCCATCTGTATTCCCTCTAAAAATATTCCGATCCAGTAGCATTCTATTGCACGAAAATCAGGCAAATTTGGTGAGGGCGGCAAATAAGAAGTGGAAGTAAACTGGTAATGCCGGCCAGGCTTGTAATCTTGCATTTCGATTATCTGTAAATAAAGACTCAGAGCATTCTTGTTCTTATAATACAGGGCGAGCTCGCCATAAGTATAGTAGGGAAAAAACGGAATCTCTTCTTCTCCCAACACAGAAAAGTTCTCTCTGGCTACCACCGGCCCGGCAATCCCCAGGATCGTCGCAGGGTTAGGCGAATCAAGCAGAATAAAACGGCTTCCGCTTTGAGCAGCCGCCCGCATCGACATTGTCATAACTGAACGGTATGTGTAAGGCCGAACCCCGGCGTCGGGTAAATCAAATACCAGGGCATTGCATTCTCTGAAATGATCAACATAGCGCTCTTCATTTTGAGAGTGAGAATTATATATTGTAATGATTTCACTGCCCTTGATATACTGGTTCCCGGAATCTTCTTCCATTCCTGTAAGCCCATGTTCCGGAGTGAAAATTTTAGGCACATGAATATTTTCAGCTCTTAAAAGATCGAGCAGCAGGTTTTGATTCGCTGCAGATTTCCACAGCATATAACGGCCAAGGCCAGAAGCATTGGTAATAAAACAGACCGACTTGCCGCGATAATCAGCGAGGTGTTTTCGCAAAAAAATTTCACGGGTATCATATTTATGGGCTACTACTTCACGATAATAAGGAACCGTAGAGGAACAGGCAAACAGCAAAACCGGAAAAATAAAAATCAAAAACTTCATATTATTTTTTTGTTTCGACAGTTTTTGGGGCCAGGCCCAGAACCGTCAGAATGATAGCGGCAAGCGGTAGTCTATAGATCAGAAATGCAAGGGCAAACGTTATCAGCGTGGTAAAAAAGCTTAGAAATAGAAATTGTGAATAAAAATTCTGCAGAAACCGCAAGATCCAGGTGTGAAAGATATAGACAAAAAATGACAGACCGGCAAGATTCGCCAGTAGATTGACCTTTTTTTGAGAGAGTTTTTCTAAGACCGGCTCTAACCTCAAAACAAGCATTAGAATTGCAGCAGAATATAAGATTACCGATTGTCTGGTGAAATGATTATAATTCCCGGGATCGATTTGCCGTACAGCAAAAGAAAAATACTCGAACATTAAGATGAAAAAGCTGGCTGCCGCAAACAACATCACAAAACCGATATGCAGTCGTCTGATTTGCTTCATGATAAGTTCTCGATGCCATGAGAAATAAATGCCTGCATAAAAATAAAAAACCCAGTAGATAAAAAATGCAGAAAAAAACCGCGGTCGCGGAATACCCAGTTCTGCAAACCAGATGTGTGCCGGTGCAGTAAACAAAATCTGAACCAGTAGAAAAAATAAAATCCACAGTTTACTTCTTAGCCTTAATAATAACGGATACAGAAAATAACACTGTATAATGATTACGAAAAAATAGAAATGATAATCTGCACTGCGAACAGTCAGAAATTTTCCCAGTATTGTCGTATTGTTGATCAGGTTTTGCAGAAGCCCTGTACCTTGATTCCAGCTAAATCCGTCTGAGCGAAAGAACAGCAGAAAAACAGTCCAGAATAGAAAGGGAATGAAAATCTTATCAAGCCGGGACTTAAAAAAATCTTTATAAGGAAAAGCTTGCCGTGAATCAGCAATAAAAAGCGTTTTTTTATATTTTTCAGTAAAACCATAACCCGAAAGCAAAATAAACAGTGGAACAGAGAATCGGGCCAGCTGATTCAACAAAACCCCGAGACCTTCAAGGCTTATTAGACTTAAGGATTTTTGAAACTGTAGTTCAGGGGTCGAGGTACTGTGAATAATAATAACAAATACAATCGAAATAATTCTCAAAAAATCTGATGTCAATCTGTTCATAGCAAGTGTATCGCCGGGATATTGTCGGTTATTATTATATCGACCCCCCAGTCACAAAGCTGGCGAATTTTTGAAATATCATTCACAGTCCAGGTTGCTATTTTCAACCCTTTCGAGTGCCAGCGTCGTACTCTCTTACGTGTAATATTTGAATAATGGGGGTGAATGGCCGCAAGTTTCAATTTACGAGAATTGAAAACTTCAAAGAAACCAAAAAAACGAGTCGGCTCAATCAATAATCCCAGAGGCAAAGAATGGTCGAGTTTTTGCATTCTCTTCAGGCAAAACGGATTAAAACTGCTCACAAAAACCCGCTCGATAGAGTCTGTTTTCTGTATTGCTTCGAGAACAGCCTCTTCAAGCCCCAGGCTTTTGTCTTGCTTGTCTCTTTTTATTTCAATGTTTGAAATTGTGTTTGTCCCCATTGCCCTTAAATACTCATCAAGTCGTGTAATGGGGGTAATTGTTTCTTGTGCAATATATTTAGCAAAATTCAGTTGTGAGACTTCTTCAAAGGTTTTTTCTTCAATACGACCATAACCGTTTGATGTTTTCTCAAGAAAGGGGCCGTGAAACAAGACGGCCACATTGTCTTTCGTTCGGCGAACATCCAGTTCATGTGCCTCAAACCCTTCTTTTTGTGCGGCAAGAAAAGCCGGCAATGTATTCTCTGCAATCGGCCCGAGTTTACCATAGCCACGGTGAGTGGCCAACAGGGGCGATTTGATTTGACTGAATTTCAGACTCTTTTTATTCACCAAGAAGATCAGAATTCAAGAACTTTGCTGACGGCTGGCTCAACGTCGCTGCCCGCAAGCAGTTTCTTGCAGTAAATTTTTCCCTTCTCAACCGCAGGTTGATCGAAAGGATTAATTTCGTAAAGGTAGCCCAGGTAAGTAACAACATACATCCACAATGCAAACCACCTGCCCATATTCTGCATTTCGAGACCAGGCAGAGTAAATTCAGATACCGGACGCAGATTTTCAGATAGGGCAAGACCAATACTTTTCTGCTGTGCCTGTAAAATTTCCCACAGAGTGTGATTGCCGAATTCTCCCGGGAATTCCTGGGGAACCACAGTGTCATGAACCCCGTAACCGCCGACATGCACGAATGTGTGCATATAGGAGTTTGAAGCCTCAAGAAAAAACTGCAGCATCGAGTGCTGGTCTTCAGGACCCTGTGCCAGGTAAGGCAGCGCTGAAATATTCGATCTCTTGCCTAATGATTCTCCCCATAACTGTACAAGCCAGCGTCCCCAACCCATCATTTCTGCTGCATACACCCAGAAGACCACCCCTTCAAATCGATTTTCAAGCAGTGAGAAATACTGTGAGGCTATCTGTTTGGCTGCATTGTTTTCACTAGGAATCGAAACATCCCATTGCTCAATTCCACTTTGAAAACTCTGTACAAAACCTTCCATGTCTGCACCAAGAAAAAAGCCGGGTATGATACCAACCGGTGAAACCATACTGAATCTACCACCCAGGTCTTCAGGAAATACAAAAATTTTATCTGCGGGGGGATTCAGATCTGCAATTTTTTCAGGGTTGCTGGTAACAAAATACTCAGGAGTACCCGGGAAAAACTGCCGAAACAAAGCAAGATTTGTGCGCGTCTCTAAGGTGCTGCCCGATTTTGAAATCCACAGTAAGCCTACTTTACGGCTTTCTGCGGTTTTTCCCATATGGTAAAATGCCGAAGGGTGCGGCCCTTCCCAGAAAAAAATACGATCAGAGTAGGCATTGAAAAGATTGTGGATGGCTTTTCCCCCTAATGATGAACCACCGATACCAACAACCGCCAGAATTTCAATGCCGTCATTTTTCATCTGCTCTGCTACTTCTTTGTAGGGACCAAGGTCAGCGACTTTTGATGAATCTTTTACAAACGAAGGCGGATACATTTTATAACCAGAATGGAATAGCTCTTCATATCGTGCAGTATTGCCGGTATTCTGCCAGTTTTTCCAGATTCGGTTTGAGAAAAAATCAATGCTTGCCATTTATTTACCTGCTTTATTATTTTTTATTTTCTGTTCGGGCTGCGTCGACGTTTCTGGTAAAGGGTCTTTTGCCTCTTCACCACGCACCAATTCGCTGAGACATTCAATTCCCAGAGGTCCCATGATTAAATTGAGGTGCCCCCATTCAGGAATCAGTACATCATCGAAACGACCCATGTGAGAACTGCTCTGTGGAAGCATAACCTCGTCATGTTTTGCAAAAATTGACTGAACATTTGAAATAGAATTGAAGACTATGCGAAAATTTTTAATAAAACGGGACTGGGGTATCATCTGTAAAGTAGCCGGGAAAATCGGCATAAGATAAGAAATATATGTTCCTTTGAGCGGAGAGCCCACGGTATACAGTTTGCGAACCCGGTCTCTGCCTCGATAACCCATTGAAGAGGCAATGAGCCCTCCCATAGAATGCCCTATAATATAACAGTCTGTGATTTTGTGCTGGTCAAGAAATTTCTCAAGCTTCTGGCTTTTTGTGATAATATTGCCAACTTGAAAACCCAGCTGTATCAAATAGACGGGATGTCCATTCTGGATCAATCGCTTTCGAAGCCGTCGAAAATTCCAGGTTCGACCTATTAAACCCGGCACAAGTACAACCGGACGTTTGGTCCCGCTGGTACGGGATGACAAATCAAAGAAGATTCCGAGAAAATACCCTGAAAAATACTCTAATTTATAAAGAAATTCAAATAGAATCTGTTTCCAGACCGGCCGGTTCGGTAATTCATCCGACACATATTTCAGGTACTCTGCCATATTCTCACCAATTTGTAGAGAACAATCGGGCTGACAAGAACTAAGAATAAATAAAAACAAACTTAACCCGAGCTTGAAGGAGCAGAATGTGCGGTGAATTTTGCGGCGCAAAAAAAGCGGCCAGAGCCGCTTTTTTTATTAAGAAAAAATGTTTTTGATTAGAATCTCAAACCAAAGACACCACCGATACCGAAACCACGATTGTCATCGAGCAGATCTGTTCCTAAAATATCGATATCAAATTTTAACTTTGAGTGATTTTTAAGAACGGCGATTCTCCAGCCGGTATTGAAGATACCGCGATTTGTGCTGGTACTTCTTGACCATGCATTCCAGCTGAAGTTACTGAAATCGTTGATCCAGTGAAGATAACCTTTGAATAAACTTGGGAAGAAATCAAGTTCAAAACCCATACCAAAGTCAATATCTCCGCTTCTTGTAAAATCACCGAAGCTCTTACCTAAAACCATTGTGCTTTCAGCAGACATGCCGAAGAACTGTCCACCGTAAGTGGTTGTAAAATAAAGCTGATGAGTAGTGCTTGAAGTAGTCAAGCCGTTATCCATTCTGTAACCAATTGCCAGTGCACTGTTTCCCTGACCGGTCCAGGGTAAAAAACGAAATTTTGTATTGAGACCGAAAGCGTTTGCGTTATTCTGTCCCAGATACATACCACCCAGTTCCCAGCGATCAAACAACGTAATCAGCATTTTGGGTGCCATTGCCTCACCTTGAGACAGGTAGTGCATACCGGCATCAAGACCCATGCTGGTTGAACCAGACCCTTCCCAGGAAGTACGGGCACTGGGAATACCAATCAGGCCAGACGCGCCGCCCAGGCCAGGCCCTTTGAAAGCAGCGGCAAATGACGTTGATGACAGCAATGCACAACCTGCTAAGATAGATAAGATAATTTTTTTCATAAAATCCTCCGTTCGATAAAATGATAAAACCTTAAAGTTTTAGTTCGATTTGAACATAAACCTAAGATTGAGACATATTGTCCTTAATTTTTTAACAGAATGAATTTTTGAAACTTTGTTAAGTTAATTAATCAATCGATCTGAATATTTTTTGATAACGGCTCTCAAAATCAACGGACTCACCGGCTTAGTTAAATATTCTGAATTTTTAACCTTACTAGCTCTTTCTTTTAGCGAGACATCTTGATTGGCAGAAATAAATAAAATCGGCACACTAGAAAATTCGCGTATTAATTCTGCTGCGTTTATTCCGTTCCCATCATTGAGAAGATAGATATCTAAGATTATCAAATCATAATTGTGAGATGAGGCTAAACGTATGGCATCTTGCTCTGTTTCACAAGCATCACAAACTTCGTGCCCCGATTTTGCGAGTATAACTTTATAGAGTTCTTGTAAAATTATCTCATCTTCAACAACCAATACTTTCACAATGAATTCCCCGCATTTTTATTCTGTTGAATAAGACATTCAAGATTCAGTATCAGAAGATTTTCCTGAATTTCGAGTTTTCCTTTCAAATTTTTCAGCAGCGGAGAAGTTATTCCGTTAACAAATAGTTTCTCAATTTGTTCATTCTCGTCAGTTTCAAAATTACATTCAATACGAACCAGAGGAACAACCACATTTAGTGTGAGTTTCTTAGTTTTAACAGATGCATCTTTAGAGTAGAGACACTCATTCAGAAGCAATGCCAGATGAATTGCATTCTCAAAGCTAATGTAGCTGTTTGAATTTATCGGTTCCGGGAATGAAGTCTCTATTTTGAAAGCAATTTCAAATTCATTTAAGAGTTTTTGAACAAAGGGTGTGAATTTCAGGGAATTATCAACTTGATTCTCATCGATAAAATCATAACATATGGATATAACTCGAAGCATCCCCTGAATGTACGGAACCCCGGCTCTAGCATCAAAACCGTCATAAGAGAATTTAATTTCAAGTATTCCCGAAATTAAAGCCAGGTTATTTTTTTGACGATGACGAAGCAGGCGTAATAATTCGTGAATTTGTGTATTATAAAGTTCTAGCTCCCTTTCGTGTTTTTTTATTTTCAACAATGATTGGTAAACCAGCAGGCAAATTAAACCTGCAGAAGCCAAGACAAATATTATGCCTTTAATAGTTTGAAACCAGGGATATTCCCCTGTTTTCGAGAAGAAAAAATCAACCAGCCAATCAGTAATTATTATCCAGGAAACAGAGAATATTGCGTATTTGAGAGCAACCCGACCGGCTTCTTTATAAACCGGCTTCGTGGCGGTATGATGCACATACATATGTTAAATATTAATACAATTATGCAATCACAAATTTTTTTAACAATTAATTACCATTTATCATTTGAAAAGGAAGTTTCAAGACCGGGGCTGGCTACAATTCAAGATAATCGTTAAAACTGCCCTTTGGGACTATGCGATGAACTTTTCTCAATCGTACCGCGCATACATTCATCGAGAATTTCAGTGAAATACTTGTTATTATCATATTCTATAAATTTCATTAGACTTCTTTTCGAAAGATTCATCTCATCTGCTACATAATCAAGATTCTCAGTATTGGTAAGCTGCTTGTAACAAAGTTCAATGCCCTGGGCTTTACCCAGCTCAATTACACGAATCAGGGCACTTCTTCCTGTCTCGTAGTCTAACGGTTTTGCACAATTTAACACGATCAACGAGAATAGAAGTATTGCCCAGAATTTTTGCATAAGATTTTATTTGATTTTAGCAAACAAGCCGTCAACGAAGTATCATAATTTCTGACATTCACTCATAAAAAATATTTGCTATAATTAATGTCAGATATATTTGACGACCGCCTAAGAAACATCTTTTCACTAATTTTTATTGGAAATTGCGGGCAGCGCAGCGCTTTAGCAGAATTTTTTCCAAAGCAGTACTGCTTTGGAAAAAATTCGAGGCCTGCAATTTCCTGTCGTAATTGCCTACTAAAGTTGATTTATGGGCGGTTGTCAGAGTTTTAATTGACAGCGTAAAACCCCAATTAAAACAAATGAATGGCAATGAAATTGGCAATTCTGATATCTGGCTGGCTGTTTATTTTTACCTCTTTCAATGCTGTGATGGGTGCATCAAATTGCAATTACCAGAAGCTGAAAGTAAAATTAGAAAAAGTTTTCGATACTGCAAATGGAAAACTGAAAATAGCCACCTTGCAGGTCACAAAGAAAAATCAGGATCCAGTGATCGCATTTTTTCAAGATAACAGACAGGTATTTTGCCGGGCTGATTATGATACGACTCCTGTAGATGCTCGAGCAACGACGGCCATTTTATTCGAAGACCATGCGTTTATAGCATTCAGTACCGACGGGGGTTCAAACCAAAAAACGTCGTTTGCCCGTTTTACAAAAAAGGGCTGGCAAAAAAGCTATGGTAAAGGCGGAGGGCCCAAAGCCAGTGTAATTTTGAAGATCGATTTAAAAAACGGGAATGTTTTAGCAGGAACCTATTTGACTGCCCGAAAAAAAGACGGGAAAACAAACAGTCTTTCAGTTGAGGCTATTAAAAAATCAGGGAATAATCTATTGATTGAGGCGAAGTCATGGTATTCACCTCTCAAAACAAACGGCAAGCCTTTCAATTGCGCCGGAAAATCACCTTTTGATTATTCAGTAGAAATAGATTATGACCTGAACAAAGCAATTTCTGCCACTGCAAAAAACTGCAAATGACAAGTTTTGCTTCGTGACGTATAAACACTTTTTTTGATTATGGTCGCATGGGATTTTTTGAAAACGTAAACCAATACTTTGATCAGGCTGCACAATTCTCTGATCTTTCCCCTGGACTGCTTGAACAAATCAAGGCATGCAACTCTGTATATCGCATGCGATTCCCAATTAAGCGCGATAATGGTTCTATTCAGGTAATCGAGGCCTACCGGGTGCAACACAGTCACCACCGATTACCCTGCAAAGGGGGTATTCGATACAGTGAAATGGTCGATCAAGATGAGGTAATGGCACTTGCTGCTCTCATGACTTACAAATGTGCACTGGTTGAAGTTCCATATGGGGGCGGCAAAGGCGGGGTCAAGATTAATCCCAGAAATTTCAGCGAAAATGAACTGGAGAGAATAACAAGACGCTACACATTTGAACTTGTTCAGAAAAATTTTATTGGCCCCTACTCTGATGTTCCTGCGCCAGACTATGGCACCGGTGAGCGTGAAATGGCATGGATTGCAAACACCTATATGGTCTTAAAGCAGAATGAACCCGACAGTTATGCCTGCGTCACCGGTAAGCCACTGAATCTTTATGGGGTACCGGGAAGAAAAGCAGCAACCGGGATGGGAGTCTTTTTCGGTCTGCGGGCTTTAGTAGATGTAAGTGAAGATATGAAAGCATTGGGTCTAAAAGCAGGTCTTGAAGGAAAAGAAGTCATTATTCAAGGGTTGGGCAATGTTGGCTACAACACTGGTGTCTTTTTGCAGAATGCCGGGGCAATTATTACCGGTATTTGTGAATTCAATGGTGCAATCTATAATAAAAAAGGTTTCGATATTGAAAAAGTTTTCAAAGAATTCAGAGAAACAGGTTCATTGAGAAAAATTGAAGCCGACAAATTTATTGAAGACTCTTCAGCTGGATTAGAATGGCCCTGCGATATTCTTATACCTGCGGCTCTTGAGAACCAGATAACCAAAGAGAATGCACCGAGAATATCAGCCAAAATAATTGCAGAAGCTGCGAATGGTCCTGTAACACCGGATGCTGAAAAAATTCTGTTGAGCAAGGGAATCTTGATCATCCCAGATTTATACTTAAATGCGGGTGGGGTTACTGTCAGTTTTTTTGAGTGGCTTCGAAATCTAAACCATGTTGCATTCGGGCGAATGGATAAACGGCAAGAAGCCTACCAGAGCAACTCAATTTTACAATTGATGCAAAAAATGACCGGCAAAAAGATTGATGAAAAAGTTTTTACAGACCTGACCAATGGCCCAGATGAACTTGACTACATCAACGGAGCACTTGAAGAAACAATGACCCGTTCATATCATGATATTCGCTCAAAATCCATTAAAAGCAAAACATCTGATTTAAGAACGGCAGCCTATCTACTGGCAATTGAACGGGTTTCTGAATATTATACGACTGCGGGAATTTTCCCGTAGTCTATTTGTATTTATTTCGCATTTAAACCCAATTGCGCAAAAAGTGCTTATATTAACGTTATGAACTTTTATTTTGCTACTATCCAACAAATGGCAGGCAGCTTGAAAAACCTGCTCGAAATTCTGAAAAAAACTGAAGAACATACAAAAACCTCGAATTATTCCGCTGATAATTTTCTGGGAATGAGAATGTTTCCCAATATGCTTCCTTTTTCTGCCCAGATTCGAATCGCATGCGATAGCGCAAAAAATGCAGCAGCCTATTTGACGCGCCAAGTTCCGCCGGTACATGAAGACAATGAACAAATTTGGACAGATTTCAAAGATAGATTATTGAAAACGATAAACTATCTTGAATCTTTCAAAGAATCAGATTTTGAACAGGCTGATAACATTAAAATCGACCTTAAACAATTCAATGGAAAATATATGAATGGTCATGATTATCTGATTTGCCGGCAGGTGCCGAATTTTTATTTTCATGTGGTTACGGCCTATAACCTGTTGAGAATGGGCGGGGTTGATATTGGCAAATCAGATTACCTGGGTAATCTTCCGATGAGAGACAATTAAAGCTGATAACTGAAAACAGTTCCCGGAACAAAAATTGCACCGACCCCGCTTTCAAGTATAAAGTAAAAGCGGCCAAATATCTCTACATTCAAGTTCTCGGCAATTTCAACTGAGTAGCCGGTAAGAATGTTAAAGCCGGCTGCGTTATTGTAGGCAGCTGCCGGTACGACTGCAGAGCCGGTCGTTGTAACAGAAGTGCCTCCCTGGGCAAGCATCAGCCCTGCACCTGCCCCCAGATACAGATTTTGAACAGGAAAAAATCTCGCCTGCACCAAAACCGGAATATAACGCAAAGAATAATCATAGCTGGTTGTTACCCCGACCGTTCGACGGTCATCAAATTTTACACTGTAGAAAGGCAACCAAGCAGTGGCAGCACCAAAATCAAACATTTTACCATGATGCCATGCCTCGAGCCCGAATGCGAAACCACCGCTGGTTGAACTGCCATTTTGAGCATCGGCGAGAGAAATATTGTTCCTGATAGGTTCTGCGCCAAGGGCAACCGAGTATCCGCCCCAGGCGCCTGCAGAATGTTCACTTCTTTTTTTTCTTGCTTCGAGTTGAAAAGTCAAACTGACCAGCAATAACAAGGTGGCAAGGCGGATGGATTTCTGTACGTTCATATGCCTCACTGCAGACACTGTTCACACGAACAATCAGAAAGTTTTACCTGATATATTTAACCATTGCAATTCTGTTTTTTAATCCTTTTGATGATTCAACTTGATGTATTTTCTGTATTTCTGGAATGCAATCTTGAAAGGGAATTTGCAAAAACCCAAGGCGTTCATAGTAAGGTGCATTCCATGGAATATTTTCAAAAGTAGTTAACCAAATTGATTTAATCTCAGGCCGGATGGATACCATATACTGTATCATTTTCTCACCAATTCTGTTACCCGCGTATTCTGGCAAAACACTCATTTCTTCAATAAATAAGGTAGTCTCTGTATTGTCGGGAATCTTTTTAAAAACTAAAAATCCTGCGATAGAGATCTCAGATTTTTGAGAAATCTGGGAAATAATTAGAGAATTTTCTCTATAACGCGCTAGAAAATGATCGGCACTGAGAGTTTCACCAAACGCACATTCAGAATGAACGGTTTCTTGGAATCTTAATTGTGATTTTTTTTCAATTTCAGGAAGAAATTGAAGTTGCTGAAGATCAGGAAATGAGATAACCAGATTACCGCTTCTCATGAAACGGAATCTGGTTTATTGAAATTATTGGTAAAGAAAAATTCTTACCAGCGTCCGCCACCACGGTTTCCACCGCCACCTGCAGGTTTCTGCTGGGCTTCGTTAACCTTGATGTTACGACCGTTTAATTCCTGACCATTCAGATTTGAAATAGCTTTAATGCCTTCATTCTTGACTGCCATTTCAACAAAGCCGAAGCCTTTTGATCTTCCTGTTTCGCGATCCATGATAATCTTCGCACTGACGACTTCGCCATATTCAGCGAACAGATCCTTTAAAGATTGGTCAGTTGTACCATAATCGAGATTTCCTACGTAAAGTTGCATATATTCTCCTAAACACTTTTTCATTGCATGCCAAAGAAAATCTTCGGCAACGCATTATTGTCGTACTGATGATCTCAAAGAATAGAATCGTTGTGTTTAAGCTGAAAAAAACTTATACGTGGACGGGAATATTCAAGACAAGCCAATATCGATCAATGGGAACAAGTGCTAATTTTTCAACATGTTGTCAAGACAATTAATGAATTTTTTTTCCATACTCTTTATCACAGAGATATCACGGCAAAGCATCCAAATTGCAATACTCCCTTCATAAATGATTAGAATTTCTTTTGCGGTATTTTTATAAGCATTTACCTTCAGTTGGTCACCATATTCTTTTATCATGAATTGAATCAATAATTTTTCCCAGGCTTCTACAATAGATTTATTCGCATTAATTGTAATCGGCGATGAATCTACCGACTGGTACGCAAATTTTATGAAAGGGCAGCCAAAATATTGCGAATTTGATATTTGATCAACCCTGAACTGTGTCCAAAGTTTCGTAAAGTTTTTTAGATTCTTACTTTTTCGATATAAGACTTTCAGGTCAAGAATCGATTTTCTTTTTTGCTGCTCGAGGTATGCTACAACAAGTTCCTCTTTTGATGAGAAATGATCGTAAAAACTGGCCGGAACAACCTTAGATTTTTTTAAGATTTCTCGAACACCGGTATTTGCAAACCCTTTTTCAGTAAATAGATCGTCGGCCGCTAATAACAAACGATGCCGAACACCTTCTGACCGACCAGATCTTTTTTTCACATGATTAGTATAGTCATGATTCTTTCACTCTCCCATAAAAATTAAGGGTTTACATACAGAACGATCGTTACGCCATGACAAATGAGCCAGATAAGTAGAATAACTCGCTATTCAGATATCGACGTAAACCGTCATGTCACCAGCAGAACCTATGAGCATTTTGCGAGTGATGCCCGCTATGAGATTCTTGTACAAAACGGGATTACTCTCAACGAATATTATGATAAGAATATTCGGCTTCACACAAAAAACAGTTTTGTTAAATTTATTCGTCAACAGGGACCTCTTGATACAATCAAGGTAAATACCAGAACATTTGCCTTTGGTAAGAATTCTTATCTGTTTGACCACCAGTTCGAACAACCCGATGGCAGCCCGGTTTGCCATTTACAGGTTTTGGCTGAATTGAACAATGCAGAAATTCAAACTTCAGAGAATTTACAAAATGAATTTGAAGTGCACATAAAAGAACTGGATGATTTTTCAGGAAAATGCGAACGAATAGAAAACAATCTTGTTCCTCTTTATTCAGATCGCGATGCATTTGGTGAATACAATCTCAATTCATTCTGGAAATTTTTTGAAGATGGCAGGTGGATGTTCAGCAAAAAATTAGATCTTACCCTTGAAAAAATGCTCGAACATGATACGACATCGTTTTACATGTCTGGGCATTGTGAAATTTTTAATCAACCCGTTGCAGGTGAACCAATGAAACTATTCACCTGGATCGACCGCATCGATAAAATCAGATACTATTTCAGACAAGATCTGCAGCAGGGTGAAGTTAAAATTGCCTCAATGATCGATGAGCAGCTGGTCGTCTCATTGAGCAGAGCACGACCACAAAAAGTACCGCAATATCTACGGGATGTCTTGCAACCGTTTACAGAACATTGAACACTGAGTTGGCAGCTTCAAAAACAATGGAATGACGCCGTGCAAGTTCGTGTTCATCGGGGTCATAGCCTCCGCCGATAACACTGGCAATGGGAATACCCGCCTGTTTGAATTTTTCAAAAACTAACTTATCGCGTTCAAAAATGCCCTGCCAGCTGATATTCAATAAACCCAGTTTATCATGTTCCCAGATATCGACTCCTGCATCATACAGAACAATATCAGGGGAGAACCGGCTTATAGATTCATTCAAGGTAGATTCTACTATGGTCAGATATTCATCGTCTGACATACCGGCATATAAACCAACGTCAACTGTGCTTGTTTCTTTACGATATGGAAAATTTTTCTCACAGTGCACTGAAACCGTATAAATATTTTTTTCATTTTTCAAGATCGATGCCGTTCCATCACCCTGGTGAACATCCAGATCGAAGATTAAAATCTTAAGATCAGGCTTCATTTGATTCAGGGCAAGCGACGAGAAAGCCAGATCATTGAGCAGGCAAAAACCCGAACCGAAGCTGTAGTGTGCATGGTGGGTCCCTCCGCCTATATGACAAGCCACCCCGTGCTCTAAAGCCAATTTACTGGCAAGAAGGGTACCGGCCGGAGCGATCAGCGTTCTGTGTATCAACTGCTCACTAAAGGGTAACCCGATTCTGCGCCATGCCTTCTCATCAAGGGTATTCTTGCAAAGAGCTTTGACATAGCCCGGGTCGTGCGCAAGATGAAATTGTTCAATTTCGGGCTTTTCAGGGGTAAACAGGTTATTATGCACAAGACCATAGCGAACAAGATTTTCATATGTCAGCTTGAATTTAGACATGGTAAAACGATGATCACGGGGAAATGCAAAAGAATAATCAGGATGATATACAAGAGGTACCATGCAGGCAGATACTTCTCAATTGCGAGACATGATTTCAATCTTTACATTGTGTTTCAGACCAGAAAACAAGATTCGTAAACATGAGGGCACTAAGACAAACTATTTTTTTATCATTGATGACCAGTGCTGTCTTGCTTTCTCAATGCCGCTTTGTTCATACGCCAGAGATAGACTTCCCAATAGAGTATCAACCTCACAACATTTTCCCAAAAAAAATGATCTTAGTCAATGATACCGAGTTTCCCCTGTATGTTGATCAAACCCCGATAACCTATGAAGAATATAAAATTTACCGAAAGTATGGCGGCCCGATTTCTCATTATTGGCATTATGATTCATACAATCGACCACAGCAACCGGTAACCGGCATAACCTACAATCAGGCTGCCGCTTTTTGCAACTGGCGCAGCAGTTTGCAAAAGTTTGAACCGGTTTATACCTTGAGCGAGAATCCCGATTCATGGGGGTACCATATTTATCAACCCACCTCAGGTTCCGGGTACCGATTGCCAACCTCACAGGAATTTGAAGTTGTTGCCAGGGGCGAGCAAACATACAAAAAATATCCGTGGGGTAATGAGTTCTCGAGAAAATGGGCCAACTATGACACCGACAGGGGTTTAACGAAAAGCGAGAAATGGTGGCGTTTGGCCAATGTCAATGAAATGAAGCCAAATGCCTCAGGCATTTATAATTTGTCAGGAAACATCTGGCAATGGACCCAGACAAAACCGCATTCTGCAAAGCTGAACAACAAAAAATCAATGCGCACCTTAAAAGGCGGTTCATGGGGCTCTTTGTCTCCCGATGAATTGCAGATTTCAAATGAAAGTATTGCAGCTGCCGATTTGTATAATTATGATATAGGGTTTCGCTGTGTGCTGCCTGCCTCGGTCAAACTATTTGAAAATGGTAAACCCGTTGCCCAAATTCAAACCGGAGTACCGCAGATTGATCGAAATTCAGATTATTATTCTTTTGATGCTCTTGAATACAATAACAGTACTGAGTTTTATTCGAGCAGAGAATTTAAGCAAAAATTCACAAGCTATATTGAAGAGCGTTTTCAAGAGAGTATCTATTTCAAAATTTCAATTGATCAACAACCAAAACTCAATGCGAGTGAACTGGCAGAACTGACGATTGAATCATCTTTGAAGTACAGAATAAACCCTGTTTTTTTGCTGGGTATCATGAAATCAGAGAGCGGGGTTGGTACTGTATCTTTTCCCCGCTGGTTTAATAACCCGATGGCATACCACTGGGGCAATACTCATATGGCAAAAGGTGCTCCCATTTACAATGCACCACTCGGCTGGAACAGAAAATACAGAGATCTGAAAGAAGCTTTTGAAACTTTTGCCTCGGGTATGCATCGCCAGATTTATAGAAATATTTCGAGAGGCAGTCTTTGGGATTTTCATATGGTGTATGTCGGCTATCAAGCCAACGAATGGATGCTTTCTCTAGCCAGGGTTTACCGCGATCTTCTGCAGGTAGAAATAACACCCAATAAACCGCAGCGGGATATTGGTCGTTATATTTATCTTGAAGATACAAAGGCTACTCAGTAAAGAGCCCGCGCAAATTCGCAATTTGAATATCGAGTCCGGGGCGCGCATTTATTTCAAGAATCTTTGGCCCTGATTTATCGTCGAGAGCAAGATCAATGCCCGTGTAACCAAGCCCGCTAACCTGTGCGGCCTTTTTTGCAATACTAACCAGATCTCTCCAGCTCGGTACTCTAATGCCGACTACATTTTTGCCGTGATCGGGGTGTGTGGCACAGGCTTTACCATCTTGAACCGCACTCAGAGTTTCGCCAGTTTCGATATCAACCCCAATCCCTACTGCGCCTTGGTGCAGGTTGGCCCTGCCACCTGAGGCTTTGGTCGCAATACGCATCATCGCAAGTAAGGGTTTCCCCCGGTGAACAACTATTCTTATGTCGGGCAGACCAGAACAAAGTTCACCGGTTATATCCCGGGACGTAACTAGCCTTTCTTCGATCTACGCCAGGTCACGATTTCTGCCTTCGCGCGAGTATGCACCGTCAAGAATATCAATCAGATGAAATCGTAAGTTAGTGTAATTTATTAAAGTTCCAGATGCGGCTTTAAATTGTTTTTTATTTTTAATTGCCTCAGTGATGTGCCTTTCTAGTACAATTAGAATTCCGCACCCTCTACCACCACCCGCCGGTTTAACGGCAAACGAATCGGGTATTGAATCAAAGTCAAAGGCGCGAACCTGTTCGTGTCGATCAAATGAAGCAAAAGTTTAAGGTACAGGCAACCCTGCATCGGCAAGTATTTTCTTGGAGTAAAGTTTGTTATGGGCAACTTTTTGAATCAGGTAACGTGAATTCTCAGGACTAATGAAGTCTATCTCTCTTCGATTAAGACCGATTACCTGTTTAGCGGCAAGTCGTGTAAACATTAGAAGAACTCTCCTGCACCGAATCAATTTTTCTAAATCGCCATAGCTCGGTGAGGCGTAAACCAGTGTAACGACCCATAAACAGAATCAGTAAAGGGAAAAAGAGAACAGTGTCGGGATAGAGTTGAATAAAATTACCAAGAACAGACCAACTGAGCAGAAAGTACAGTGCAACCGAGGCAATGATCGTGTGTATGGAAAGCTTGATTGCTTCTTTCAAACTTTGATCTATCTGGGCCGAAACAAAACGATCAATAATACCTGCTAATAGAAAAAGAGGCAAGCCCAAGTTAGCAAAGCCGCCATCCGTTGAACCAATTTTCAAACTCCATGCGGCTAGAAAAACGATAGTGGTGACTGAGACAATTACCCCGGTGCGTGCGATGTTCAGCAATGCCAGTCTATCCAGGAAAAGTCGCAAAGGCACGAAAAGCAATAGGCGGGACGAAGCCAGTTTATGGCAGATTACCAACACAAATAAATATTTTCGCACTGATCTGGTTTTATTTTTTATCTTAAATGCAAAACCTGAAACCTATTACAGAAATTGCGGTAGAGAACGGTCTACCAGTCGATGAGCTTGAACTCTATGGCAAATACAAGGCAAAGGTACCCTATACTTTAATTAATCAAGATAAAGCAAATAATTCAAAACTCATTCTCATGACCTCAACCACCCCCAATAAAGCAGGTGCGGGTAAAACAACGACCTCGATAGCCCTCGCACAGGGCTTAAAGAAACTGGGCAAAAAAGCCACCCTTGCCTTGCGCGAACCCTCCCTGGGCCCTGTGTTCGGTATGAAAGGCGGGGCAACCGGGGGCGGCCTCAGTTCTGTGCACCCGTCTAATGATATCAATCTTCATTTTAACGGTGATTTTCATGCGATTACTGCAGCCAATAATCTGATCGCAGCACTGGTTGATAACTACCGGTACTACAACAAAAAGAATAACCCTCTGACTAAAATTTACTGGAAACGTGCATTAGATATGAACGATCGCTCATTAAGGTCAATGATCGCAGGGCTCGAAGGCAACGGGCTGCCTACAGAAACCGGTTTTGATATCACAGCTGCCTCAGAGATAATGGCCATCTTTTGCCTTGCCGAGAGCCTGGTAGACCTCGAGCATAGAATCAATAACATTAGAATAGGCAAAAGGGCGGATGGATCTGCTTTCTATTTTGGCGAACTGGAATCAACCGGTGCGGTAATTGCATTGCTGCAGCAGGCCATCCACCCGAATCTTGTTCAAACCACCGAAGGGGTACCGGCTTTTATTCACGGTGGGCCGTTTGCCAATATTGCTCACGGCTGTAACAGTGTACTGGCAACACGCATGGCAATGACCTACGGTGACTATGCCATTACCGAGGCGGGTTTTGGTGCAGACCTCGGGGCAGAAAAATTCATGAATATTAAATGTCGTGCAGCTCACCTGCAGCCAGCAGCAACTGTAATTGTCACCAACTCGATGTCATTGAAATTGCACGGCGGTCTTGCAGAACAGGCGATGAAAAAACCAGCCGAGCAGGAGCTCCGGTTGGGATTAAAAAACCTGGAAAGGCATGTTGAGAATATGCAGAGCTTTAATCAGAAAGTTATTGTCGCCTATAACAAATTTCCGTTTGATTCTGAAAACGAAATCGGTATCGTTGAGCAATGGTGCAAAGACAGGAATATCCCGTTTGCAGAACATGAAGGTTTCGCGAAAGGTTCTGCCGGCTGTAAAAAGCTTGCTCAGACAGTTATTGAAAGTACTCTTGATAAAAATGAAAAACCAATTACGTTTACTTACTCTGAGAATGACAGCATTGAAGATAAACTGAAGAAAATTGTTCAGAAAATTTATCGCGGCAGTTCTATTTCTTTTTCAAGCCAGGCTCTGGCAAACCTGAAAAAACTTTCAGCAGACGAACAAAAGCTTCCCATTTGCATCGCAAAAACCCAGTACTCTTTCACCCAGGATGCCGGCATCTCTGGCGCCCCAGAGAATTTTGAAATAAACTTTAAAGAACTGATTGTCAATCGTGGGGCCGGGTTTCTGGTAGCGGTTGCGGGAGAGATGCTGCGCATGCCGGGCCTGCCTAAGATTCCACAGGCAACCAAGATCAAAATTGAAAACGGAGAGATTGCCGGTTTACTGTAATTTTTTGACAGAAAGCAAAGATTTATTTGATCTCGCATAGAAAAAGCGGTAACGGGCATTATTTTCAAATATATCTTTGAGGTAGGCATTTACATTATTAAACTGAAAATCTTTCGCTTTTAAGTAAGGCATATAGGCCCGGCCTTTTACTCCGTAATCAATTTCAGAGCCGGGAACTTCCAGGTTCTCAACGATATCTGCTTTGTTTACCGATAGAAAATTTGTGACTGCCTGAAAAGCCAACCAGTTAAAGAGTATCGAAAGCCCTCCGCCGAAAATACCCAGCCCCAGAAGCAGGTAAGGAGAAACTCTTTCACCAGTTTTGCTGAGCACCGAATAATCAGTGAAGAACCAGTATAAATTCAAGACAGAGATCGTTGTAAAGACTGCAATTAAAATTGCAGCCATGATGATTTTAAGCCTTTCTCTGGAACGAATATTTTTCTTTTGTGATTCAGAGATTGCCCCCTGCTCGTTTAACTTCATATCTTCTGAATTGAAATTAAAAACGGTCATCAATTTGTCCTGCATTTCAAGAGAAAAGTCAAACCGTTTTTTTTTCAGACAGTCAATTGAATTCTTAACTGATTTTCACTTCATAGAGCAGCCAGTCTGGCATTTTTTCTGGAATATCTGAGCCGCAATACTGACATTTTGACGAATCAGTTTGAGGTAAAGGACCCCCACAGTTTTGGCAGCCCAGATCTGCAAACCCGTGAGCGATACCATTGTGGAATTCCTGATCAAGCCCCAAAGCCAGAACTGCATCATGATTTTCTGGTCTCTTCCCGGGTGCATCTGCGGCACTGTAACGAATTTTCACCCAGGCAAATAACCGACCGCTTTTTGCAAAGGCTGATGAGGTCGTATCTGATTTCCCCACTACCGGAATGTAAACCGGTTCAGGGGGCAAACCTTGTATTTCCTGATAAAACTTTGGTACACTGTTGCGCAGCAGAGCATGTGACGAAATGCCGTCCCGAGCAGCTAAGTAATTCCAGAAAAGGTAAGAAGCACGGTCTTCGAGCTTTTGAGTTCCCGACGGTACCTGAGGTTTCTTTTGCTCGTTAGCCGAACTCCATTCACTCTCTTGTGTGATTTCTGTTAAAACCCAGTCATATTCACCCGAAGCAAACAGACTTCCGCAAGACTCGCATTTGTTTGATTCGCTTAAACGACGGGCAGCTGCCCCGCAAGCAGGGCAGGTCCCATTCAACACACCCTGACCGCTTCTGGTTTTGGCAGATGATTTTCTTGTGAATGAGTAGATTTCAGTAAACTTTTCAAGTCGGGCAGATTTTACTGCCTTTAATGCCGATGATTCATCTAAAGATGCTGGCAGATCTTTGCTGCGAATTTGAGCAAACATTCGCATATGAACTGTTTGATAACCATCTTTCGTCACAGGCTCCCCTGCAGGCAGAAACTTTAAAACCCTGAAGTCTGTGATACGGTTTCGCAATTTTTCGTTTTGAACCATCATTTTTATCTGTAGGTCTAATCTGCGCACCATTCCCTGAGACAGATAACTGCGTACACTTTCCATCTGATTGCCAGACCATGCGGTCTGTAATTTTTCTGCAATTAGAGTAGCGAGTTGCACAAAACCAGACCAGTCAAATGCAGTATCCTGCTTGTGAATTTTATTCGTAAACTCAACAATCAAATTTTCTTCAGCCAGTTTTTTCTTTTTACGGCTAGAGGTAACTCCATAAAAAATCAATGATGTTAAAAAAATTAAAATTATCGGTCCCGGGTATTTTGCTACAGTCAAAAAATGATATCCGCCGGGTGAGTGTATAATCGATTGAATTGCAAAGAAATATTTACTTAAAGCAGAGTAAAAATTACCTGTACATGTATCGGGTAGAGCGAAGGCCAGATTCACATTTTCGGATACATAAATGGGAAAATTTATTTTGAGGGCGGATGACTCACTGCTCAAGTTTTGAAATTTTTCAGGCAACAGGTTGCCTATATTCAGATAATTCCCGCTTAATGCTGAATACTCACTTCCTGAAACCTTCACATAAGTCTGTAATCTTAAATTATCAAGATTGCAATCCTGATCTTGTTGTATCTGCAGCTCAATACCACTTTGATGTATTGCGTTTCTATCTGGTTTTAAAAGAGTAAGCCATTGAAAGTCCTGTTCGTCTTTTTGAAATACAGAACCAGAGACTGCATAGCCACCGTTTATTTTTTTGTTAGATGATTTTCTTTCAATGTCAAGAGAATTTCCAGACCAGAATCTGGAGTCAAAGTCACCCTGCTGTTTGCCAATAAAGATATCAGGAAATGCCTGCGCTTCTGAATTGTCAGAATGGTCAGGAAAATGGTAAAAAGACTCTAAAAAGAAGTGGGAAGTGTCTAAAAAGCGCTTTTCTGTATTTGCAAGCTCAAAATTAACATTCCAGTATTGAATTGAGCTTGAACCCAAGTCAAGATTATAGTGAGAGCGAGTAACAGGCAAAATATTCGAGTAACGTTTTTCACCAAAAGTCAATTTCTGGATGCTCTCTGCCTGGCGTTCACCAATGAACACTACAGATACCAGTGAATGGTTTTGATTAGATTGGTATGTACATTCTTTTAAATCACAAATTTTTTGAGAGAGATCATAGATGGTAAGCGCACTAGGGTTATCATATTCTTGCCAGAACACTGCTGCACGAAAGCCATCCGCATTTCGAATAATTAATTCTTTTTTCGCAGAATCAGCGAGTCGAAGGTTAACAATGATTAGTTGGTTCTTTTGTTCAGCCGTGATATCTTTGGGGGCTGTGACCAGTTTTAGTTTTAATTCATCTACATATTTTTCAGACGATTTAGAAATATTGATCAAGCCGTTCTCAGAATAAGACAGGTTCGTTCCGAACCCTGATGCACTGGAAGAGACAACACGAATACCAGAAGCAAAATTATCAACGCTATAGGGTATCTCGATGCCCAAAACCTTTGGATTCTTGTATTGTTTTAGAGCATCATCAGAGTTTGCAAGTTTCAACTCTATACCCGTTGTTATTTCCAGATTATTATTCAACTCAACAGTTATTTGTGCAGATTCCGTTTTCCAGAATTTAGTATAGTAAGGGGAATTATTTGTGGTTGAATAGGAACTTGACGAAGTCGATTTACTCGAAGAAGAGCTGGATCCTGAATATCCCTTGTATCCCGAGCTGCCGCCAAAACTCGAAGACCCTCCGCTGCTGTAACTGCCGCCACGGCCGGCACGGCCTTGAGTTGCCTGGGAAAACGCAAGGGAGATAAGCAGCAGTATAAGTATTCTCTTCACGAAATTCTTGTTTCCTATGCGGGGTAAATTGACAAGAATTATTGAAGGTCTTTAAAAAAAGCCGGTGACACTGGCCTGCAGCCCGCCTTCTGCGGGAAAAACGGAGAAGCCGATATTATGAATTTTATCCTGTCTAGAGTTAAGGGAATATTCATCTGTCGCAAGCGAGTCTCTGCGAAAGTTACTGCCAATTGTATAGCCAATGACATGCCCAAGCAAAGCGCCGGCGATAATGTCAGATGTCCAGTGTGCATCATAATCTACCATTGCCAGCCCCATAAACGCAGATGCCGGGTATCCGACCAGTTTTAGCCACCAGTTATCAGGATAATATGCCACCATGGCCGAGACAAATGCAAAGGTTGAACTGGTGTGTCCGCTTGGCCAGGCGATTCTCACAGATTCATTTGCAATATTATAGTTGAAGAATTGAAAATCATCGGCCCGGGATGAACGCTTATGACCACTGGGCCCATAGAATTCAAATTCTCCGTTTTTAAGGGGCTGACGCCTGCCACTGGCATATTTCATGGTCATTGTAATGGCCCCCACCACTGCAACAGCCTGCAACCCAGCAGACCCGGCAGACATGATCTCTGAGGAGTCATAATTATAGCCGTACAAGTACATTACCCCTGCAGGAAGCACCTGCCAGAACCAGCCTGCAACGACCATCGCATAACCAATATCATCACCAATAGGATTTTCACGCTGGAACCAGGTCTGCGCAGAGCGATCAGCTCCGCTGCCCACCATTGTGATGGTCGCAGCAACCCCGCCTAAATGATAGAAAGAATTTGTCCCGGTATACGAGTCGGCAATATTTCCCCAGAGATTGTGCCAGGGATGAAGTCCCGCACCCCACAGGCTGCCTCCAAAACCGGAAGATGTCATAATGATTACAAACAAGAATCTGCGGAACTGTAACATAGCAAATGATTACTGAAATTTACAACAATCGAAAAATATTATTTTCAGAAAAGAGTTTATTTTACAAATCCTTGACAAATTAAACCGTCGAAATATTAATTGCATTGGAACTAAGTTGTTTAAGTTCTCGGGATGTGAGTCATGAAAAGCTATTTTGAAGAGCAGAGTTCACACTACCATGTTTTTCGGCCAGATTACCCAACGGAGCTATATACTGAAATTTATAGTCATGTATCTGCATTTGAACTCGGTGTAGACGTTGCATGCGGGTCTGGGCAGGCAACCAGATCTCTCGCACAGAAATTCGCCAAGATAATTGCTATCGACAACAGCAAAAACCAGCTCGAACAGATGGCAGCCTTAAGCAATGTACAAAAATTACATTTGCAGGCAGAAGAAATCTCTCAACAGATAGAACCAGATTCTGTGGATTTACTGGTGGTGGCGCAGGCTTTTCATTGGTTCAGACACATAGACTTTTTTAAGGCACTTCTGACAGTTTTGAAAAAAAACTCAACTTTTGCAGTCTGGGGTTACAATAAAAATTCAATTCTATTCACCGATGAGAAACCAGATTCACAAAGTCAGGCTGTATTCGAAGACTTCTACTCAAATATTGTTGGCAGCTACTGGCCCCCTGAGAGAGTTCACATTGAGTCTCAATACAAAAATATTGTTTTTCCGAATTTTCTGACCGAAATACCGGTTCAAAAGAAGTTTCAGATCGAGCGAAGAATGTCCCGGGCAGATTTTCTGGGATATTTGTCAAGCTGGTCGGCAACGACTCTGTATACAAAAGACAGGGGAGTTTCGCCCATTGAGAGTTGCAATAAAACTCTATCTCAATACTGGCCAGACAATGAAGCTCGAATGATTGTCTGGCCGATCTTTATTAGAACCTTCAAAAACTCGGGCTAAAATATAGAATTTCAGTGCTATGGAAATCCATAGCTACACCAAACCAACCGCTATGGAAAACCGTAGCAAAAAATTCAGAAAAATCGAAAAAAAATTCTAATTTCGTGAAACAAAACCCGGCTTTAGGGGTATACCCTTAATATGAAAGCCATTAGCACACAAAAAACGTTGCATATATTGCTGCTTGGGTTTATCTTATTCAACTTTTCCCAGTGCAACAATTCGCAACCGGCTCCTGACTCTAATATTGAACAGGTTGTTGCCCCACCACAAAACCCCAACGATCCGGGTACATTGCCGTTGTTTCCTGAACCCGAGCAGACGCAACCGCCAGAAGAGCAAGACAATGAGCCAGAGGTTTCACCAGAACTGACAGCTCCAGAGAATCCTGAGAGCACTGCTCCCCAAGATCAGATTCCTGAAATTGAACAAGAGAATACTGAGCCATCGATCAACGACGAAACGAGCTCAGAAGAACCATCTACACCAGAACCGGATGAGACAAGTACTGAACCAGAAGAGCCCCTCATAAAAGAAGAATCAACCACGCTTCTACCAATAGATGCTGCGCCGGTAGCTGCACGAGGGGCTTATCTACCAGCCCAGGTGAGTTCACCATTGAGAGGGAAACTGATCGCTTTAGGTGCAGGCCACGGCTATCGAGGTCGTTTACATTCAGGTCAGAATCCGGGAAAAACCCTGCAACGCCCCTGGGTTTGGCGCAGTGGAAATAAGGTCCTCGACTCTAGAAAAAGCAACAACATCGCAGATTTTGCAGTAGTCGAAGATTTTATCAATTCTGAAATTACCCATTATCTCAACGAATATCTGTTAAATGCCGGGGCCAAAACGACCCTCGTCAGAGAACTGTCTCGACAGCATCGGGAAATCATTCTATGTCCGAATGCAGAGGGATATTCTGAAAGTGGACCTTCAGTTTTCGAAAGCCAGAATCTCTCTGCCCAGGCAGGAGTCTCCTGCTCAAACAATGCGCATTATAATTTTGTCTACGGAAATCCATCCACCCCATCGACTGCCCGGTATTCTTTTCAGGTTCCTGCCAGCGGAATGTACCCTCTGTACTTTCATTTTCGCGACGGTATTGACCGCGCACAAAATATACCGGTCTCTATTCAACATGCCGGCGGCACTACGAGAACTCACATAGACCAGAGTATGCGTTCTACATCGAGTGATGCCTACGGTTTTCCCGGACTGCGTAATCGGGTGTTATACCTGGGCACTTTTTTCTTCAAAGAAAATGAACCGGCTGCAGTAACTGTTTCCAATAACTTTACTTCTGATAAAATAGTGGTGTTCGATACCTTGAGAGTCGGTGGGGGGATGGACTTAATCCCAATTGATGGCCAGTTGACCGGGCTTGAAAAATTCAAGAGCAGTGCATTTCAGTATCAAAAGTTCCTCAACCGGGATGCTACCGTAGCCCGTTTATCGGGCAGTTTCAATGAAGATGTAACGACCCGACCTCATGCTGCAAATTATGAAGCTGCAGATGCATTTATTTCTGTGCATAACAATGCTACAGGTCAAAATGTATATCCCTATACTGACAGCTCAGGGCGCGGCAGCATGGTCATATATCAATACGGGGACGAATCTACCTTCAAGCCACTCGACAAAGAACATCGTGACCTCGGCTTGAAAATGAAATATCGTCTCATTGATCACCTTCGGGAGTACTGGGATCCAGATTGGCGCAATTTTGCCTGGGGTGATGAAGGTTTCAATGGCAATTATGGTGAAACCCGGGTCGCACAAGTGCCCTCAGCTCTTATTGAGGTTGCGTTCTTTACAAGTCCCACTGAGTTACTGGCCCTGAGCAATGAAAAATTTTACCGTACTGCTGCACGGGGAATTTACCAGGGAATAGCACAGTACTTCGGGGCGGGTTGGTCTCCTCTCGAGGTAACCAATGTTCGGGTTACCCATTCTGAAAACTCTGAAATCAGACTTGAGTGGGATACTCAGGATTTCGGTCCCCAAGCTACATATTTTCTGGTACAAACTTCGAAAGATGGTTTATCGTTTGATTCGGGAAGAATTGCGACTACCAACTCTGCAACATTCTGGAATGTTGTCCCGGGTACTCTGTACAGTTTTAAGATCAGTGCAGCGAATGCACATGGCATGAGTCTGCCTTCTGCAGTTGTCAGCATTAAAGCAGCTGCAAGCTACGACCGCCGGGCTCTCATTGTCAATGGCTTTGATCGTCTGGACAGCAGAGTAAATTTCAGTTCAAGTTTTGATCGCTCTGGTGCTCCCGTAACGATAAAGCGCGGCAATGAATTTTCTTACACACCAATTTATGCGCAAGCCATTGCCGATTCTATGCTCGACTGGTCTGTTGATTCATGTGATAATGAATCGGTTATTGACGGCAAAGTAGAATTACAGGATTATGATCTGATTATCTGGTACACGGGCAGAGAATCCTGGGCAGATGAGACTTTTTCAGAACAGGAACAGAATTTGCTGCAAGATTATTTGGCTTCGGGAGGCAACCTGATTGTCAGCGGTTCTGAAATCGGCTGGGATCTCGCAAGCCAGCAAATAGGAAACCGATCTGCAAATGATCTATTTTTTCTTGAAAATTACCTGCGGTCCAGGTACACCGGGGATGATGCCGGAACAAATCAACTGTTGCCGGGAATTTCTGTTTTGAATAAGGTGGATGCCTTTTCTCTCGATGAAGGTTATTCAGGAACATATCAAAACCAGTATCCTGATTATTATTCCCCGGTGAACGGTTCTGTTTGTGTGCTGGAATATGCAATTGCAAATCGCTGTGCTGCCCTGTGGTATAGTGGAGACTACAAACTGTTCTCACTGGGCTTCCCTTTTGAGATTGTCAACTCTCGGGCAGGTCGAGCATCCTTAATGTCGAATATGTTAAAAGCGCTGGAGGTAAATTAAGTGAGCTTGCCATTTCATCTTTCGAAAAAAATAATCCGCATTCTTGAACTCACATTCGGAATATGCTCCATCGGTTTAATCGTGGTTCTTTGGCCCGATGCGTCTTCTGCTCGAGATCATGTTCAAGAACAGAGTCCCACAGTTAAATCTTTACATGAATACCATAAGGAGTTTGCAGCTTCAAATACTTCAATAACTGAACAAGAAACCTTACAGATTTTACTTGCCAAAGGCATTCCATTTGAATTCAACCCCAAACTTTATTCTGAGAACAGTCAAATTCAACCTGAACAGACTTTTCAACTTAGATTTAAGAACAATGGGAACTTAAGTGAACCTGAATTCAATGTTTTAAAAATGCGATTATCAAGCGTTCTCTCGAGCCACTTTTCAGGCACAGTTTTTTCTGAGGAAGAAATTACCATTGAATTGAATAGCAGTAACATCTTAATCATGCAAATGTCGACAAATGTTTTCTCAGTTCTCAAAAGTGAAGAAGAACTGACCGACTTCTCTGAAAGTTTACACTTTTTGGGCAGCTTAAATATAAGGGGCTTACAGATTTTTATAGACGGGACCCCTCTAGGTGCAATCATGCAGCAAAAAGACAGATTCAACGATCTTGAAATGCTCAGAATATGCGGGACGAAATGCCAACAAACCCATAATGCCAGATAAAGACAGACTAGCATAGAGAATATTTTGGCAAAGGTTCGATCAAAAGATTTGACAAAAGAGAGCACGTTTGTTATATTCTTACTGTGCAGTACCTGATAAAAGATCTATCGAGGCTAACCGGAATCTCTGGTGCAAGAATACGCAAATGGCAAGAGAGGTTCGGGATATTCAGCCCCCAACAGGGAGACAACGGATACTGGTATTATGACAGTGACGATTATCTGCTGCTGCGCAGTATCGGGAAACGTTTAAGTGAAGGTGAGAAGCTTTCTCACATTATACAGCTTGGTTCAACAAAGCTGCTGCAATCACCCGATGAAGACAAATTCAATGCTGAAAACTGGGAATTGATCAAGATTATACAAAAAAACAGCCTTCATACCTTGCGCAGAACGTTTGAAGCCCAGTTCCAGAACTCTGGCATGAAACCGTTTCTCAAAGATTACCTGCGTCAAAAAATAATTATGGTCGGCGAGGCCTGGAGCCTCGGGCACTTGAGTGTGGCCGAAGAACACTCTTTCACTCGCTTTATATTCTCGTTTTTATCTGAGAAAATCGCAGATTTACAAACAGATGATACACCGCGCTGGCTGGTTGCCACATTTCCCGATGACCCTCATGAATTGGGCGCGTTTATGCATTATTGCCTGCTCTTGCACAAAAAAATTCCGGCAAAATATTGCGGTTCTTTACCCGAAAAATACCTTATCAAAGAGATTGCTTCTCCCAACTACCAGGTAGTAAGTCTTTCACTGGTTGTTCCCCAGGAGCCTCAAAAGATCCTGGAGCTCAAACAGACAATTATGAAACACCTGCATGTTCGCAAAGTGATTTTCGGAGGCTACGGGTATACAAAAGTATCCCAGCAGACTGATTTATGAAAAAACTGGCAATCATCGGCAGCGGTATCTCAGGAATGGGTACCGCATGGCTCCTTAGAGATAAATATGACATTACAGTTTTTGAAAAAAATAATTATGCCGGTGGTCACACCAACACTGTCACAGTTAACGATGAAGGCGGCGATTTACCGATCGATACAGGCTTTATAGTCTTTAACGATATAACCTATCCCACTCTAATTCGAACCTTTGCAGAGCTCAATGTGACTGTTGAAAACAGTGATATGTCTTTCGCCGTACACTCATTAGATTCTGGTTTGCAATTTAATGGATCAAGCCTGAATGGTCTTTTTGCTCAAAGAAAAAATATCTTCAAACCATCTTACCTGAAATTTTTACTGGCTATCAACAAATTCAATAAGACAGCCCCAAAGCATCTTGAAAACAATCAGGCGAATATGAGGCTTGCTGAATATGTAACCAAGTTCAACTATCCCGAAAGTTTTATGCAAGATTTTCTGGTGCCTATGGCCTCAGCTGTCTGGTCTACCCCTATAGAGAAAATGGCAGATTTTCCTACCGCCACCTTGATTCGCTTTTTCCTGAACCATGGTTTCCTGGGGCTCGACACACAATATCAATGGAAAACTGTGTCGGGTGGTTCAATTAACTATATGAACAAGATTCGTGCAGCATTAAAGAAAGATGTTATCATAAACACACCGGTTAAAAAGATAGTGCGCAAAAATGAAGGTGTGACAATTGTCACACAAGAAGGGGAGCAGCATTTCGATCTGGCAGTAAGTGCAGTACATGGCGATCAGGTTTTGCCTTTACTCGAAAACCCTACTCCTCTTGAAAAAGAATTGATATCTCCTTTTCGTTATGAAAAAAATATTGCGATCTTGCACACCGATGAAAGTGTAATGCCGCCCTTAAAAAAAGTATGGTCTGCCTGGAACTACATCAAGCAGGGAAATCTTTCAACTACAGCATACTTGATGAATAAACTGCAGAACCTGAAAACTAGAAATAATTACTTTGTCTCTATTAACGAATTCAGGAAAATCGATACATCAAAAATCATCCGTACAATAGAATATGAACATCCTCTTTTTGACAGAGCAACAGAAGAGGCACAGAAAAGACTGCATGAATTGAACTCATCGGGGCCACTATACTTTGCAGGAGCCTGGACAAGATACGGTTTTCATGAAGACGGTATGCTCTCTGCAGACAACGTTGCAAAGAGGTTATTATGAATTCTTGTCTGTATTCCTGCGATGTCTTTCACTCCCGCGCAGTAATTAAGAAGAATTCATTTCGCTATAAAATATTTAACTGGTGTATTGATCTTGATGAGCTTGATCTGCTGGGAAAATTTTTTCCATTTATAGGAATAAATAAACGCGGATTGTTCTCATTCAAAAATAAAGATTTTTTCAAAGTAAATCCATCCGCCACTACTCTCAAAACTAAAATTATTCAATATCTGCGCGAGAATGGCATTAAGAGCAAAGTTGAACAAATTTTTTTAATCACAAATTTGCGGGTCGCAGGCTATACATTCAACCCTGTGAGCTTTTACTTTTGCTATGGTGCTGACCGTAGACCTTTGGCACTGTTGACAGAAGTAAATAATACCTTTCATGAACAGAAACATTACCTTTTCAAACTCAATAACAAGGACGACAGATTTCATTTTCGAACTGCAAAAGAGTTTTATGTTTCTCCGTTTGTAGACATCGATACTGATTTTGAATTCAACGTACGACTGCCAGAAGATCATTTGTTCATACAAATCGACTCTATGCGGGGTAAACAGCTCGAATTGCATGCAGTAATCAGAGGAGAAAAGCGGAAAATCAGTATTCCAAGAGTGCTGTGGTTTTTTGTCAGTATGCCTTTTGTAACCTTCAAGATAATCGCCGCCATACATTGGCAGGCATTCAAATTATACCTGAAACAGGTGCCGTTTTTCAAAAAAGATGAAGCTGACACCAGACTCAGATCCCTTGAATTTAATAATAAACTCAATAATAATCTCAGGAGAAAATAATGAAAACAACCAATAACGAAACGACGGCTATAGATTCCGGATCTGTTTCACTGCAGACAACAGAAGCAAAATCAGGATTTTATGAGTCCCTGTTCAGAAAAGCGATGGGCAATGCGAAAGAGGGACAAATGAGTGTGCTGATACCCGGCGGGCGCAGCTTTACCCTGGGAGAAGCAAAGCCCGGCAAACAGAATGCAGTTCTCGAAGTAAAAGACGTGCACTTTTTTCAACATGCGGTATTATACGGGGAAATTGGTTTCGGCGAGACCTACATTGAAGGGATGATCGATTCACCAGATATGCTGAGGGTTTTACGCTGGTTTGTTGATAACGCAGTCGCAACCCCTGGTTTTGCAGCGGCGGGCAAGAAACTCTTTGTGAACATACTGGGTATCGCCAATAAAATTCGTCACACCTTACGTCCGAACACTGTCAAAATTGCCCGTAAAAATATAGCCGAACACTATGACTTGAGTAATGAGATGTATGAATATATGCTCGGCTCAAGTATGGCATATTCTTCGGGATTGTTTTTAACGGGAAAAGAAGACCTTAAAACTGCACAAGAAAACAAATTTGAAAGTCTTTGTCAAAAGCTGCAGCTAAAGCCCGGCCTGCATATGCTTGAGATTGGTTCAGGTTGGGCAGGTTTTGCAATTTATGCAGCTAAAAAATATGGTGTAAAAATAACTACGATCACAATTTCTGAGAAACAGTTTGATTATTGCAAGAAGAGAATTGAAGAAGAAAATCTGCAATCTCTTATCGAGCTAAAGCTGATTGATTATCGGCACATTGATGGTCAATATGACAGAATCGTATCTATTGAAATGGTTGAGGCACTGGGCTTTCGTTATTTCGATACGTATTTTGGTAAAATGGCATCTTTACTCAAGAAAGACGGGCTAATGGCCATACAGGCAATTACAATGCCTGACACCAGATTTTCGAATTACATAAAGGGCGAGTCAGATTTTATTCAAAAACATATTTTCCCGGGCTCTTGTCTACTTTCTCAAAATGAGATTACAAGGTCTCTTTTGCGAACCAGTGATCTGAATATTTACCATTCAGAATCAATGGCTATGAGCTATACCCGTACTCTGGCAGAATGGCGAAAAAATTTCAATGAAAATATTGAAGAGATTAGAAAAATGGGATTCAGTGAGCGGTTCATTCGAAAATGGAATTACTACCTGCTGTATTGCGAAGCAGGGTTTGGTTCTCGCTATATCAATGTAATACAGTTATTGTTCTCAAGACCGCAAAATACTCAATTACAGGATTTTCATGGGCTTAAAAATCAGTAAAAAAAGGTTTACATTTACTGCAGCCCTTGCTTTGCTTATCGTTTCGGGCTTTCTCTATGCTCAGGCCCAGGAGCGAAAATTCGTGCAAGGCGTTGCAGTAGATGCGAAAACAAATAAAATTGCCTACTACGAAAACCACAATGAAGTATACAAAGACGGTTCGCATATTTATTCTAATGTTTTTTATAAATCTGCAACCGGCGATCTGATTTCTAAGAAATACATTTCTTTTACTAAATCAAGAATAGCACCCGACTACATTAAAAATAATGTTGTAACCGGAGGTTTTGAAAGTTCAACAAACCTTGGAAACGGTAAGTTTTTGTTTAAAAACCAGGACAGTAAAGAAGATTCCCTCGAACAAAAGGTTGTGCAGATTTCTGGCACAACCGTAGTAGACGGAGGGTTTGATTTTTTTGTGCGGGACAACTGGCAAGAACTGATGAGCGGCAAGAAAATGATTGTAAATTTTGCAATTCCGGCACGTCTCGATTATTACAGCTTCAGAATCTATAAAAGCGCGACCTCTACTCATCGGGGTCGCCCGTGCGCAGTGATCACTGTTGATATCAACAGTGCCGTATTGCGGCTTGTTGCAGATGGCCTCACAATTAAATATGATCTCGAAACTAAAAGACTGCTCAACTATAAAGGTGTTTCGAATATTGCCTCAAATAGTGGAAAAAATTATGTCGCCGATATCTCTTTTGACCCGAAATACTATAAATAGACTACTAAAACTATGAGAAAAACCGTATTAACCGCTTTTATTTTATGCATGGGTATGATGTTGATGCTTCATTGTGCGTCAGTACCTTCAGGAGCTGCCGGCCCTCAGGCTGAAGAATTGACAGATAAAATGCTTGAAGCAGCGGGAATGCAACAGTGGAAACAGACTGCCGCGGTATCATTTACATTCAGCAATGGAGACCAGATCTTTTGGGATAAAAACCGGGATCTCGTTGAAGTAATTTCTGATGAAATCAAAGTACAGTTAAGAAAGTCTGACTTTAAAGCAATCGCTCTCTCTGGTGAAGAGATCTTGCAGGGCGAAAAACGAAAAGAGGCAATTGATGATGCATGGGCAAAATTTATCAATCATACCTTTTGGCTTTCTCCCATGTTTCATGCAAGATCTCCCGGGGCTGTTCGAGAATACCAAGATGGTCAATTGATCGTAAAGTTCAGTTCGGGAGGGGTTACTCCGGGCGATACATACCTGTTCATGCCTAAATCTGATTTCAAAATAGACAAAATGCAAATGTGGGTCGATGTCATCCCGATAAAGGGTGCTGTTGCAGAATTCTTAAATTACACCGTAACCGAGACTGGCGTACCCATTGCACTCACCAGAGAAATGAGTTTGGTCAATATCAATATTGAAAATCTAAAGATGTTTGCCAAGTATCCTGTCTCTGCTGAAACAGACAGATTCAGTGCTTTGTTGTCTGACAATTGATGAACATCTCTTAAGAGTCACACTAATTGTCGGCTATTGCACCAAATTTTCGAATTCTAGACTGGTAATCGACAATTGCTGCTAACAGATCTTTCTTCGAAAAATCTGGCCATAGCGTATCTGTAAAATAAAGTTCAGCATAGGCAGATTGCCAGAGCAAAAAATTAGACAGACGCTTTTCGCCGGCAGTGCGTATCAGTAAATCTATGTCAGGGAGTCCTGCGGTATCCAGATTTTGTGAGAACATCTTCTCTGAGATTCGTGAAATCTTTTTCAGCTGCATCTGCTGGTAGCACAACATTGCTGCCCGCAGAATTTCGTCTTTAGAGCCATAATTCAGACAAAAATTCGCAGTCAAATTCTTTCCTTTTGCTGTGCTGTTCTGTACATTTTCAATTTTGATTCTGACTTTTGCGGGAATTCGACTCAAATCACCCGAAATATGCAGCTTGATTCCTTTTTGTAACATTCTCTCTTCACGTTTGGTAATAAACTCATCAAGCAGTTTGAACAGACCAGTAATTTCAGTGCGTGGTCTTTTCCAGTTCTCGGTCGAGAAAACATACAGAGATACAAATTTTATTTTAAGTTCAAGAAGAGTGTCCAGCAGGTTATCGACTGCCTCTGCACCCTTACGATGGCCATCCAGCCGTTTAAGTCCCTTAGATTTTGCCCATCTGCCATTGCCATCGAGAATTACCGCAATATGTGCAGGTATTTGTTTCAGGTTCAGTCCCGCAGGTAGAGCTGTCTTATTCTTTAATTTTGAGGTCAAATTCAGACGCTCATAATTTCTTTTTCTTTTGCAGCCATTGAATCATCCATTTTTTTGATGAATGAATCAGTAAGTTTTTGTACTTCATCAGTGCCTTCGCGAATTGCATCTTCTGAAACTCCTTCACTTTTGAGTTTCTTCAGGTCTTCATTTGCGTCGCGCCGAATATTTCGAATTGCAATTTTGCTGTCTTCTACTTTTGTACGAGCCAATTTGACCATTTCGCGGCGGGTTTCTTCTGACATATCTGGCAGCGGAATTCGAATAATAGAACCGTCACTCTGGGGGTTTAAATTTCTACCGCTTTTTTGAATACCTTTCTCAATATTCTGAATCTGAGATTTATCAAAAGGATCAACAAGTATCAAGCGGGCTTCGGGAATAGAAATATTTGCCAACTGGTTCAAGGGCATCACATCGCCATAAGCCTCAATGCGAATATCTTCGACGAGAGATGGCGTTGCCCGGCCACTTCGTACCTGCAATAAAGAGGTGTGCATGCCATCAAAAGATTTGCCCATACGCTCTTTGGCATCTTCGAGTATCAATTCAATATTTTCATTCGGTTCCATAGTACACAGATCCTTCCTGGCGGTTTATTATTGTACCAACCAACTCACCTTCTGCCGCCTTGCGCAGATTACCCTCTTTTCTTATATCAAAAACCTGAATCGGCATGGCATTGTCCATACATAAAGAAAATGCTGTTGAATCCATCACTTTTAATTGTTTCATCATGGCATCCTGGTATGAAAGATAGCTGAACCGCCGGGCAGCCGGGTTCTTTTTGGGGTCATCATCATAGACCCCATCAATCATGGTCGCTTTAAAGATTATTTCGGCATTCAATTCAATTGCCCGCAAGGCCGCTGTGGTATCGGTGGTAAAATAGGGATTTCCTGTACCGGCAGATAAAATAATAATACGTTTTTTTTCGAGATGGCGGATGGCCTTTCTTCGAATAAAGGACTCTGCCACAGATTTGATTTCAATTGCTGTCTGAAGCCGGGTCGTCAACCCTTCCTTTTCGAGAAAATCTTGCAGAGCCAGGCCATTGATTACAGTGGCCATCATGCCCATATAATCGGCAGTTACCCGGTCCATACCTTTGCTGGCCGCAGACATGCCTCGAAAAATGTTGCCCCCGCCGATAACAATGGCCAATTCTACACCGAGGCGATGAATTTCCAGAATCTGCAAAGCCAGAGATCGAATAACTTCTACATTGATACCGGTTTTATCTTCACCAGCTAAGACTTCACCAGAAAGTTTTAAAAGTATCCGCCGGTATTTCTTGCCAACATAATTTTTTGAGTCAGCTTCCATACCGGCCAGACCTCTTTAGCTTTTCATCGCATAGCGAATGAATTTTGCTACGCTGATATTTTCCCCAAGTTGCGATATCGCTTCTTTGATCAATTCACCAATTGTCAATTTTGGCTCTTTTACATACGCCTGTTCTAAAAGACATATTTCACTGGCATACTTTGCAATCTTGCCTTCGAGAATTTTGTCGATTACGTTATCTGGTTTTCCTTCGTCTTTTAAGGCCTGGCGCTGTACTTCTCTTTCTTTTTCAATTTCTTCTGCCGGCACCTGCTCTTTCATAACATACAACGGGTTCGAAGCAGCAATATGCATTGCAATGTTCTTACCGAGCTCCATGAATTTCTCGTTTCTTGCAACGAAGTCGGTTTCACAGTTCAATTCGAGCAGAACCCCTAATTTCCCGTTATGGTGAATATAAGAAAATATTGAACCTTCTGAGGCATCACGATCCATCTTTTTGACCGCCTTAACAATGCCTTTTTCCCTTAAAATATCTGCTGCTTTTTCAAGATCACCATTCGACTCTTCAAGAGCCTTTTTACAATCCATCATACCTGCTGAGGTCATTTCACGCAGGGTTTTCAGTTTTTCTGAATCTATAGCCATTTTTTCTCCAGTATTAATTCGTGATCATCAATCTCAGTCGCGAGTATAATCGCCTACTTCATATTTGCTTTCGATCTCTTCTAAATCTTTCATTTTGCTCATGCTAGTATCGATATCATTTTCATCCATATCGCCTTCACTGTCAATTTCTACTGAAGTGAACTCTCCGCCTTCATTGCCTTCTTCAATCGCATTTGCCATAATCTCTAAGAAAAGTGAAATAGAACGAATTGCATCGTCATTGCCAGGCACCGGATAATCAATCAAATCAGGGTCACAGTTGGTATCTACTAAGGCAAATACCGGTATATTCAGACGTCGGGCCTCTTGTACTGCAATTGTCTCACGAGCGGGGTCTATGATAAACAGAGCATCGGGCAAATCGACCATATCGCGAATACCCGCCAGATCTTTTCTTAATCTTTCAAGCTCTCTTTCAAGAGTCAATACTTCTTTCTTAGTCTTGGCCAATTCATGTACGGTTTTTTTCTCAAAGGCTTCTTCCAGCTTGCGATAACGATTGATAGATTGTTTAACAGTCCTGAAATTGGTAAGTAACCCACCCAGCCAGCGATTGTTAATATAGAACATACCGCATCTTTGCGCAGCTTTTTCAATATCAACCTGTGCCTGTTTTTTGGTGCCAACAAACAGTACTTTACCGCCCTGGGCCGCAAGTTCGCGCATTGCCTCATAGGCATTTTTGGCCATTACAATCGTTTTTTGCAGATTGATAATGTGGATGCCATTACGCGCAGTAAAAATAAAGCGCTTCATTTTCGGGTTCCAGCGACGTGTCTGGTGCCCAAAGTGTACGCCTGACTCGAGCAGGCTTTTCATAGAAATAGTTGCCATGGTATCTCCTTAATATCTTGCATATACAGAAATTATCTGCAATGCTACCATTTATATCCCAAATGGGAGATTTCTGTGCCCGCGGGTACAGATTAAGGTTAGACAAAATCGTTACAACACGTTGTAAAGCTCAATTTTATTTGATCCCTGATATATGATCTAGAGGTCGTGCCAGATTATTGCGCTTGACAGTGAGTAAAAATATGTTTCATTGGCAATTCGTCGCATACCGAACGTATTAATCCAGGTTATCAACCTGGTATACAGGAGTCCCAATGAGAGAAAAAGTTTATTGCGCTAATTGTGAGCACTGCCAGGTGGTGCGGGTGTTCGAACCCGACAACACAAAATATGTGCTGCGCGTAAAATGTTCTAAAAAACGCTGGGCGAAACGCAGTGGTGAAGAAAAACAATATAAATATTTCACTGTTGCCCGCCGCGTACAAACCAATTGCCCTGATTACTCGCCTATGGGTGATCCCAATCCCTTTATTAAAAATCTGAGACGGGAACTGCCCGTTAAAGACGAGATTTACACGATTAAAGAAGCAGAATAAAAAAGTAAAATATGAAACTTTCCCAACTGGTAGCTCCTGAACGTATCACTATCGGTTGGCCTGCTAATAAATCACAAGGCGAATCTGATAAATGGCATCTCATTCGAGATGCTGTTTTTTTTATATCAGAACAGATCGGCTTTACAAATGCTGAAAGAGATGAAGCGCTTAAACTGGTTTTAGAGCGTGAAGAATCTATGACAACCGGGATTGGTGAAGGGGTTGCCCTGCCTCACGCATCTTTGCCCTTTTTAAAGAATATGGTTGCCTCAATGAGCATTTTCTCTGAGGGAATCCAGTTTGACAGTATTGACCGCAAACCCGCTTATATTTTCATTCTTATTCTGGTGCCGAAAAACCAGTTTCAGCGCCACATTCGAACCCTGGCCAGTATAGCCAGGCTAATGAACGAACCTGATTTTAGAAGTGAGCTGATCACACAGATTGACCCTCAGGCAATTTTCGACCTGATTCAATCGAGAGAATCGTAATTCCCAAAAGTCAGTGTTAAATGGCCAGATATTTCTGAGCCAGATGTCTGCCGGTCTTTACAACGACCCAGGCAATCATACCGAACAGAATTAAATCCAGTGAATTTCCACTTTGTGCTACAATACAAGAAGACATGCTGCATTCAGCACTGGTTTGATAAACGGTCAACTTTAAAAAATCTTATCTGAAGTTGTGGCTCCAGTTTTGAATTGCCCAACCCTCTTTTTGTGCAAGTGCATATAAGGCAGATTCAGGATTCACACAATGGGCATTTCCCACCGCCGCGAGAATAAAGCGGTCGGCCAAAGCATCGCCATAATAACTGCACTCCTGCAAATCTACCCCGGCTTTCTCACAATAAGCGCGAGCTGCAATTTCTTTCTGTTCAGCATAGACAAAAGGGCCATCCAGTTTACCATTCAACTTATTCTCTATCAACGCAACCCGGGTACAGAGTACAGAATGCATCCCCAAATGATTGCCAATTAAATCACAGACGAATTGTGTTGAAGCAGACAGCATCACCACTTCTCCCTCTTGTTTTCGTTTTTCTATTTCGTCAATTGCCTTTGGGCGGATGGCTTTTTTGCCAGAGACTTCAAACCAGTCATTGGTCAATTCGACAAATTTTTCCTGGCTCCAGCCCGTATGACGTTGTAACCAGTAGTTAACCAGATTCAGGGGATCGATCAGGCCCATTTTGTAAATAAGCCCAGATGCCCCTGCGATCAGCATATCGGCAAGATTATAGACTTTTTTATCGTAGCACCATTGAAAGAACATTCGTCCGCTACTGCCCTCAAGAATTGTATCATCGAGATCAAAAAATGAAACTGGTCTTGGCATACTGTTAGAACCCCTCTTGTGTACGCAACTTGATAATTATCTCGCGATCTATATCACTGCGCTTTTTGAATTCACTGGCTAAAATTGATTCAATCGCTTTACCAACTAATGGAATACTGGCAGTAGCTCGAATATCAATGGTTCTGCCTGAACTGTTTTCATCAATTGCATAGTACAGACTTTCTTCGTGAAAATCAATATTGCCATTAAATAGATTCATGCGCGCGATGACTTTAAGCCGGGTCAAATCTAATGTCTGCCAGGTTTCTTCACTTGCCTGTAAGGTACGCATGTTCAATACCTTATCTGCAGGAGATGGCAGGGAATTTTTCATGGTGATCACTCTGATACGGTGAATCTCTGACTGATTCTGCTCAAAAAACGTTTCTTCTACTGTATCAACTTCGGGAAATAAATCGGGAAAATTATACCGTGCTTCCCGGGTTCGAATTAGACTGGCAATACCAAAATCAAATGTGTGCTCAATTCTCAATTCTTTCATAAACCCGGGTTACCAGAGAATCATCTGCAGCCCTGAAAACAATTAAAATATATCTTGACATTAGGGGTAAACTTGCCGAAAATTAATACTAAGAAGATGTCTGCACCGAACTTCCAGATAGCCAATTTTCAAGCAAATGCGTTTGTGATTGTAGAGGGAAAAGCTGCACCAGGGTTCTTTATTATAAGACAGGGAAAGGTGCGTCTCTCGCCAGAGATGCCTATTCCGGGTGAAGACCCAAGCCAGATTTTAGGTCCGGGAGACTTTTTCGGCGTCGTCTCTTGTATGAGCATACATCCGCATATTGAAACTGCGCAGACTCTGGCACCAACATCTATGATTGCAGTCGGTCGCGACCAGTTCGGGGTACTTATTCAGAAAAACGCCCCGATCGCCATGAAGATTATCCGCTATTTTTCACAGCGGTTACGAATTATTGACAAAGCTATTACGAAATTAACATTTCACAGCACTGTTGAAGAAAACCCCGAATTAATGTTTCAGATCGGGGAATTTTATCTCGGCAAACAGGAATATCGCCATGCGGCCTATGCCTACCAGAGATACTTGCAGTATTTTCCCAACGGCGGTCACTCCGCACAAGCCAAACAAAGATTGCAATCGATGAATGCTCCCATGCAGGGGCCGGTAGCTTCAGCTGCCAACTTAGCGCGCAGTTTTCCGGATGGCAGTATGATTATGGTTGAACATGAACCCGGCACTGAGCTGTACATAATTCAACAGGGAAGAGTAAAAATCACAAAAGTTGTCAATGAAAACGAAGTGCTGCTTGCCGTTTTAAATCCTGGGGATATTTTCGGTGAAATGGCTTTGCTTGAAAATAAACCCCGCAGTGCATCTGCAATCGCACATGGCAATGTGGCAACTCTCGCAATCAACAAACAGAACTTCGAGGGTATGGTTCAGGCCCAACCGCAACTTGCAGTAAAACTGATTACGCTGCTTAGCGAAAGAATCTGGCTGGCATATCGACAATTGGCCAACCTGTTGATTACCGATCCCGCTGGTCGGGTTTATGATCATCTGCTTACCCAGGTGCACAAGAAAAAAGTTCAAATTCAACCCAAAATGCCCTATACATTCGATCTTGGTACTGCAGATGTCATCAAAATGCTTGGTTTTGTACCTCAAAAAGGGGAACAGATCATGATTCAGGTTCTCGAAGACCGCAATATGAAGCTCGATCAGGGAAAACTCATCTGCAATGATCTTGCCGAACTTGAAAAACAGGTACAGTTTCACAGAAAACGCAGTGCAATGGAGCGTAAGCGTGAGACAGCTAAAGGAATGTAGTGCGACCACCCAACTGGCTTGATAAGGCCGAAAAAAAAATTGGTTTCATAGCCCTGCCAAATCTGTATCTGTATGTACTTGTGCTGCAGATTTTCGGATTTCTAACTTTAAATCTCAACCCGAATGCCTTTAGCCGTTTGATCTTGCTTCCTGAAGCCGTATTACAGGGTGAAATCTGGCGACTCTTGACCTTTACGGCGATTCCTTTATCGGGCGGCATTTTCATGCTGTTCGTGCTTTGGTTTTTATACTTTATTCTCAAGATTCTGGAACAGGAATGGGGAGAATTTAAACTTACTTTCTATCTGGCATCAACAATTCTGCTTACAATTGCCTATTCATTTCTGTTTAATTACCCGGTAGTGACTTTTCGCCATATTGAAATCACACTTTTCCTGGCGGCTGCATTATTGTTCCCCGATGAAGAAATCATGCTGTTTATGATTATTCCCGTTAAAATGATCTATATGGCGATATTGCCGGCCATTTTTATCGTCTGGGATTTTTATTCTGGCAGCTGGCTTGATCGAGGCTACCTTGTGGCTGTTTTCACTATGTTTTTTATATTCTTCTACCCATCTTTTATTGAAAGAGTAAAAGGTTACTACCGCCGTCAAAAGAATAAAAATATTTTTCGTCGATGAGCCTGCTGAAAAATTTTTTAGTGCGACAATCTGCACGCAGTCTTTACATCATTCTTGATCAAGAGACTTGTAAACAATATTCAATTTCTATGATTGATGTGTATAAGATTTGCTGCGCAGAGGGCATTCGCCTGTTCCAATACCGTGATAAGCGCAGCAAAGGCACAGAAAAAGATGAATTTACTGAAAAATTTTTTGAGCAGGTTTCGCTAATTGATCGTGCCAGTGAGACCATGGTTATTTTGAATGACGATCTACAGCTCGCAGTAAAATTGGGGGTACCGGTCCATTTAGGCCAGCAAGATCTTCCCTTCAAATTTGGTCTTTCGAACCAGAATGGTATTGCAAGTCTCGGTTACGGAGCCTCTTCTCACAATGCCTCTGAATTAGAACGTCTGCAATATTTATCAGAGTATGACATTGGCCCCGACTATTCTGCATTTGGGGCCGTGTTTCCCAGTCCCAGTAAACCCGATGTCGAAGTTCATTTTTCAGAGCTAGAATTATTCTTCAAGATGAATCCCTCTTTGTATTCTGTACTTATCGGGGGAATTACTCCCACCAACATTGAAAGACTCAATACAATGATCGATAAACTAGCAGGCAGCGGTAAAACTTTTTATGCAGTCATCTCAGGAATTTTTCTCAACGGGAGCACAGAAGCAGCCATACGAAAAACAATCCGCCAGTATTTAAATGTATTGTCGTAGATAATCTTTGAACCAGCCGAGCGACTTATTGTTTTCGAGAGCTTCTACGGTTTTATCAATAAACTCTTCGACATTGAGTACTTTTAAATCTTTTTCAGAGCGAAAAATGTAAGGATTATCAGTTCGTACTGAATCTTTTTCCCAGAAAAGTTCTTCTTTCATTTTTTCACCAGGGCGGATGCCGGTAAACTCAATTTTAATGTCTTTATGTGGAATATACCCCGAGAGCAGAATGATACGCTCTGCCAGCTCAAGTATTTTCACCGATTTACCCATATCGAGAGCAAGAATATCCTGGCCGCTCGAAACGGTTAAGGCATGCAACACAAGATTCACCGCCTCTGGGATCGTCATAAAAAATCTCTCCATATCGGGATGCGTGACAGTCAATGGCAAACCTTTGTGAATCTGCTCAAGAAAAAGCGGAACCACAGAACCCGAAGATCCCAGCACATTCCCAAAGCGTACAGAAACTGTCTGCAAGTCTTGACTGCCAAACTCTCTGGCGACATTGTACACCAGCAGCTCTGAAATTCTTTTCGAAAGCCCCATTATGTTTTCAGGTTCAACTGCCTTGTCTGTTGATATGTTTACCAGTTTGACCGGGCCGACGGTTTTTCCCAGGCTAAGCCAATGCACAATAGATTTTAAAAGAGTGGCAGTACCGAGAATATTTGTCTTAAGTGCCTCAATAAAATTTGTTTCGAGTAAAGGAACATGCTTATAAGCCGCAGCATGAAAAATGATTTCAGGCTTTTCATTTTCCATAATACTCAGCAGGCGTTCTTCATCTCGAATATCACCGAGAACACAATGAACATTCTCAAAATTATAATGCTGATTCAACTGGTATACACCATACTCCCACTGGTCAAACAAAACAACACGTACAGGTTTGTATTGCAGAACCTGTCTGACAATTTCCTGGCCTATACTGCCGGCTGCACCCGTAATAAGAACTCTTTTATTGTTTATCAAGGTTTCAACAGCATCTGTAGAAAGGCGAATCTCAGGCCGTTGAATAAGATCTTCGAGACGTAAACTTCGAATATCTGGCAGCAGCTGCTGTATTTTTCGGGGAACCATTTTATACTGCAAAGGGAAATTCTGCAGCTGGTGCAAGACTTCTGTCATAAACTCTGGCTTGCCTGGCATGGTGAACCAGATTTCAGATGCGGTAAATGTCTCAACCAGTTCGGCTATTCTTTGCCCGTCAAAAATTCTATAGGGACCAATACGGGTTCCGATCTTATTCGGGTCATTGTCTACAAAAGCTGCAATGCGATAGCGTCCATTAATATCTTCTCTGGTGATATCCTGCAAAAGATGTACCGCAACTGTGCCTGCACCATAAATAATAACCGGAATTTCTCCCGATTTTTTTTTTACGGGATTCAGGGTTCAACCGATAAAACCAGAATAGACGATGAAACAATAAGATGGGGAAAGTTATGAGAGTCAACTGCATGAGCTGTAACAACAGTTTAACATCTATTGTGTACTCTCTGTAAAAAATCAGATAAAGACCCAGAACACCCACAGCTATAAACAGTGAGCCCGCAGATACAATCAGATCCCACAGATTCAAAAAACGCCAATTGCTGCGGTAGTTGCCTATTGATAACAGCAAGATACCTGTCGCAACAGGAATCACCAGTGAGTCTGCAAATTGTGAATTACCAGATACATCTGCCAGAAAAACAGCAGCCCACAAACAGACAAAGTCAACTGCCAGTCTGGAAATACGACCGAAGGGCAACGATGGCACCCGTCAAAATCTGTTGATTGAGTATAACTAAAAGCGTTTTTATGCCGCTTTCTTGAGCAAACCGTGATGGCGAAGCAAAGCTTCTGTTGTTGCATCCCGGCCTCTGAACTCACGATAGATCTCGAGGGGATGCCGCGCTCCGCCTTGAGAGAGAACTGTATCTCGATATCGCTGACCAAGCTCTTTAATCGCAGCTTCATTGCTGAGTCCGGCTTCTTCAAACGCAGCAAAGGCATCTGCACTCAATACTTCTGCCCATTTGTAACTGTAGTAACCGGCTGCGTACCCTCCGGCAAAAATATGCGAAAAAGAACACAAAAAGGCATCATTGGCAAGCGGAGGGATTACAGTGAAGTCTTTTGCTATCGCTTTCTGGATATCGCGAACCCGTTCACCGGCATTTTTATTCAAATGGAGTTCGAGATCGAGAATACTGAAATACAGCTGGCGCAGCATCATCGATCCGCTCATATAATTTCGAGCGGCGATAATTTTCTTAAAATAAGAATCTGGCAGGGTTTCGCCAGTTTCAAAGTGCCCAGAAATTTCATCCATCACATCTCGTTCGAGTACCCAGTTTTCCATGAATTGGCTGGGCAATTCGACCGCATCCCATTCAACATTGGCAATGCCCGAGGCCTCATATTCATCAACTTGTGTCAGCATATGCTGTAGGCCATGGCCAAACTCATGAAACAATGTTTCTACCTCTGAAAAAGTCATTAGCGAAGGTCGATCTTTCAGGGCGGGAGTTCCATTGCACACAAGATAGGCAACCGGCAGTTGTACTTTGCCTTCAGGCAGTTTTTCCCGCTGCCGGCAGACATCCATCCACGCACCACCCCGTTTTTCACCGGAACGTGAATATGGGTCAAGAAAGAACGAAGCTATTTTTTTGTTTTCAGAATTAAAAACGTCATAAAAACGTACATCTGAGTGCCAGACTTTTACTTCCTGATTGCTTGCAGAGATTGAAACGTTAAACAGTCTATGGGCAAGCTTGAATAAGCCCGATAAAACTTTATCGATAGGAAAATACGGTCGTAACTGTTCATCGGTATAGTCAAACAGAGATTCCCGTTGACGTTCTGCATAAAAAGATACATCCCATAACTGTAATTTATCAGCTAAACCATTCTGATTGGCAAATTCTTGTAACGTTTCAACTTCTGCTTTGGCAGCAGGTCTTGCAACTTCTGCCAGTTCATGAATCATACTTTGAATGTGACCCGGGCTCGGAGCCATTTTTGAAGCTAATGATACCTCTGCAAAGTTCTCAAAACCAAGTAAGGTCGCTTCTTCCTGCCTTAAATTCAAGATCTGTTTAATGATCTCCCAGTTATTCCATGCTGCAGAGAAATCTTCACCAGAGGCTTTGAGGTTACTGGCTTTATACACCTTCTCTCGCAAAGAACGATTGCGACAGTGTTGCAAAAATGGAAAATACACCGGAAAATCTAATGTTACAACCCAGGGACCTTTTTCAGGTGTTGCATCTTTAAAACCTTTCTCTATTGCTTTTTGTGCTGCAAGCTGCAACCAGCTTTCTGGCATACCTTGAATATCCTGCGGTTCAAAAATTTCGAGCTGAAACTCTTTAGTTGAGTCCAAAACATTGTTAGAAAATCTGGTTGATAGTGCAGCAAGATCCCGCTGTATTTCATTAAACCTTTCTTTTTGTTTGCCTTCAAGGGCTACCCCTGAAAGTCGTGCATCGCGAAGTGATGACTGAATAATTCTCTTGCGCGCACTGGTATTCACTTCGGCTGTGTTTTTCTCCAGTTTTTCCCAGATTTCAAAAAGCTTTCTGCTTTGACCCATACGAATGAAAAACTCTACCACTTTGGGCTGCATTTCTTCATGTGCTTTTCTTAACTCAGGAGAATTTTTCACTCCCAGTAAATGATTAACACAACCCCAGACTTTTTCTACCGAGCGGGAAATTTCTCTCAGAGCAATAACCGTAGTTTCCCAGGTAATATTGTTCTCAGATTCAATGTTGGTCAGTATCTGTTCTGCTTTGGCAAGAGTATGCTCAACTGCAGGTACGACATGTTCTGGCAGAATTGAAGAGAAATCTGGTAATTCGAACTGGTTAAGAAGAGCATTGCTCTGTAATTCTGAAGATAGGCTTTCCATTTTTTAATAATAATCAAAAGTAAATTCTACGACTACTGCTTTTGCTCAAAAGTCAGCCGACGAATGGTACATCCAGCAGGTCAAGCAGCAGAGACATTCGGGTGTAAAGCCCATTCTCTGCCTGTTCAAAGTACACAGCATTTGGCAGGTCATCTACATCGAGAGATATTTCTGACAATCGGGGCAAAGGGTGCATAACGATCAAATCTGGCCTGCATTTTCCCACCATTTCACGGTCAATAATATAAGAATCTTTGAATTTTTCGAATTCACGTGGGTCTGGAAACCTCTCTTCCTGGATTCTGGTTACATAGGCAACCTGTGCCTCACGCAACGCTGCAATATCTTCGGTCTCAACAATTTTTATTTTTTTATTTTTTAGAAAATCGCGATATTTATCTGGCAAACCAATTTCGACCGGAGAAATAAAAATCATTTCAACCGGAAAATTTGCCAGCATCTGTAAAAGTGAGTGTATTGTTCTTCCATAGCGAATGTCACCCACAAAGGCGACAGTTACAGGCTTCTCTGCCAGAGAGTGATGTTTGCGTATAGTGTATAGATCGAGCAACGCCTGGGTAGGGTGTTCACCGGCCCCGTCTCCCGCATTGATGACAGGAATAGAAATATTGCGGGCAGCAATTGCCGATGCCCCCTCAACAGGATGTCGAATAGCGCAAATGTCTGCGTAAGCTTCAATCATTTTGAGAGTGTCATACAGAGACTCGCCTTTGGCTAGAGATGAGAATTGAACACCGACCGTACTGATGATTCGGCCCGCCAGTCTGTGCATTGCCGACTCGAAAGACAGCCTGGTTCGAGTCGAGGGTTCGAAGAACAGAGTAGCGAGAACATACTCTTCGAGCAGCGGCAGTTGCCGATGATTCTGTAAATGTGCTTCAATTCGAGCAGAAGTTTCGAGTAATTTTTCAAGCTGTTCTTTAGAAAACTGGCCTGCAGAAAGTACTGATCGCGAGCGCATGAGGAAGGTTTCTAAAGCTTACTTCAAGCCGTGAAGAATTTTTATTCTACACGATATACTGTTTTCAAGCCGAAAATTCGTATGCGCTTTGAGCGCCCGCGAATTGAATCAATTTGAAGTTTTTCAGTTTCTGCCTCTCCTTTTATTTGCCGGTTTGTTTCATTATCGATGAGAATATCTGTCTTCAATTCTTTGGTCAACGCCTCCAGACGAGCGGCCAAATTGACCGCATCACCAAGCACCGTATAATCTAGTCGGTGTGTAGAACCAATGTTCCCGACAAAAACTTTTCCCGTTGCAACCCCGACCCCCATATGTACAGGCAAGGGAATAAAAGCTGGTCTGTACTGATTAAAGAATTCCAGATGACGTCGAATTTTAAATGCAGTACTGACTGCGGCGAGTGCCGGCTGTTTTATTTTTGAGGGAACACCAAATGTAGCAAGTAATCCGTCACCACGAAAATTAGTAATGGAACCGCCTTCACTGCTGATAAGGTCACCCAATCCTGCAAATAGATCACTCAGGAATAAAGCAAATTTTTTGGCTGACAATTTCTCTGATAAACCAACTGAGTTTCTCAAATCACAGATTAGAATACTTGCTTCTCGAACTGTTCCGCCAATATCTGTGTTGATAGAACCATCTAATATACGGGCAACAAGTTCATTAGAGAAAAATCGACCGAGTTTGTCTCGCTGTAATTTGATTTTTTCATTCAATTCTAAATTTGTAGTCAAAGTTTTCCGCAGTGTTATCATATTTTCAAGTCTAATCGCAAACTCGGCAAAATTGTACGGTTTAACCATAAAATCATGGGCCCCATTTGCCAGACTCTCTAACATAACGCCGGGATCATTAACAGAAGTAAGTACCATAATGAATGGTTTGGGTTCATCAGCTTTTTCGATCATGTCTTGCATTAATGAGGTGTCCTGAACATTACCGAAAACAAAATCAAGAATAACAATTTCAGGTTTAAATGTTTTGAGGCTGTTAATAGCAGATTGACGGGAAATTGCTCTGCGAATGTTGTATCCACTTTGTTTTAATGAGTATTCTATAAGTGCAGAATCTTCTACATCAGGGTCGACCAATAATATTTTCATATTCACCTATTCATAAAATCTGAAAATGGCGTACTGATGTCTACCTTTTAATGAATGCATAACCAGATTTTACAAGATTGACGCACTGAAGCAAAAGAACATGTTGCCAAACGTGAAGCAAGCGCGTTATATCTTTGTAACCGGCGGGGTGGCCAGTGCCCTGGGTAAGGGTGTTACAATAGCATCCATCGGAGCTCTGCTCGAAGCAAGAGGTTTCAAGGTCACCATTCTCAAGATGGACCCTTATCTCAATATTGACCCGGGAACCATGAGCCCGTTTCAACACGGGGAAGTATATGTCACTGAAGACGGGGCCGAAACTGACCTCGATCTGGGATACTATGAGCGTTTCACTGACTCAAAATTAACCCGCGCTAATTCGGTTTCGACCGGCCAGATTTATCATACAGTCATCACCCGTGAACGACGGGGAGAATATCTTGGCCGAACAGTTCAGGTGATTCCTCATATTACTAATGAAATAAAAAATCGAATTCAGCTGCTGCAGCGCCAGGATCCTCATTTAGATTTTATCCTGGTTGAAATCGGCGGCACAGTCGGCGATATTGAATCGGTTCCGTTTCTTGAAGCTATTCGTCAATTCAAACTTGATCATGGTCCTGAAAATACCATGTTTATTCATTTGACACTAGTGCCTACGATAACCCTCGGCGGTGAAATTAAAACTAAACCTACCCAGCACTCTGTAAAAGAACTTTTAAAACAGGGCATACAACCAGATATTTTAATTTGCCGCAGTGCCCATTTGATTGAAGAAGACGTTAAAGAGAAAATTTCATTGTTTTGCAATGTACCTCGGGGCAGGGTAATTTCGGCCCCTGATATCTCAGGTACAATCTATGAAATTCCGCTCATTTATCATCAGGAAAATCTCGACAATGAAATTGTTCGTTATTTTAATCTGACAGTTGAATCCCCTCTTTTCGTAGATGTTATCAATCCGGTGTTGTCAAAATGGCAGCATGTCGTGAATGTAATGAAAGCGCCAAAATCAACTATCAAAATAGCAGTGGTTGGTAAATACATGTCTTTGGGAGATTCTTACCGCAGTCTGTTTGAAGCCCTTTCTCACGGGGGTCTTGCACATGAAACCAAAGTAGATTTAATACAGATTGATTCAGAAGATTTAAAACCAGAAAACGCAGTAGAATTACTGGCAGATGCAGACGGAGTGCTTGTACCGGGTGGTTTTGGTGAACGCGGTATTGAAGGCAAGCTGCGGGCCATCCGCCATGCCCGTGAAAGCAAGTTACCTTTTTTTGGTATCTGCCTGGGAATGCAATGCATGGTCATTGAGTTTGCACGAAACGTGTTAAACTGGGAGAATGCCAACAGCACAGAGTTTGACGCAGAAACAAAATATCCGGTAATTTCCATGATGGAAGAACAAATCGGAATATCAGACAAGGGCGGAACCATGCGACTCGGTGCCTATATCTGCAGTCTGAAACCCGGTTCTCATCTTGAGAGTGCATATCGAGCACAGGAAATTACCGAACGGCATCGTCATCGATTCGAATTTACAAACAAGTACCGTGAAAAACTGGAAAAAGCCGGGCTGGTTGTCTCCGGGGTTTCTCCCGACGGGCTGCTGGTAGAAGCAGTAGAGCTGCCGGTGAAAGAGCATCCCTGGTTTGTTGGTACCCAATACCATCCTGAATTTAAATCAAAACCGCTGAAACCGCATCCTCTGTTTGCAGATTTCGTCGGGGCTGCACTGAAGCGCCATTCCGGAAAAAAGTGAACAGCCTGTTCGGCAATGCTGAGACCCCGCTCTGGACGAAGTTGCGTCCCCGGGATATGCAAAGCTATCAAGATTTTGCAGGTCTCACCGCTTTACGAGATGAATTTCAGAAAAAACCTTTTTCGTTTCTTTTGTATGGCCCACCTGGTATTGGTAAAACAACGTTTATTGAATTACTGTTAAAAGAAGCTTCGTTACCGTTTGTATCTTTACCGGCAGCTTCAACCAGTCTCGAAGAAATACGAAAATCAATTGATAAAAATCCCGGCGCTACAATTTTATTTCTCGATGAATTTCACAGATTTGCAAAATCAAGACAAGACTATTTCTTAAAACCCATTGAAGAGGGCCGCATTATTCTTATCGCCGCAACGACTGAATCACCCTGGTACTATATTACCCGGCCTCTGCTTTCGAGAATGCGGGTAAGAGAAATAAAAGCACCGCAGTTAGATCAGTTTCTCGATATTCTACAGACAACATGGCAGAACGCAAGTTTACCAGAAATTGACGATCTCATCTGGCAGAAAACTATCGAAAGAGTGTATCCCGATTTTCGAAGCGCGATTCTCGCCCTTGAAGCTTTGCTGCCTTTTCTGGAAACAGATGATAAACAAAATCTTGTAGAGAAGCTTGATCACTACTTTCAGGAAAATCGACAGTCATTAAAAAATTTTACAGCAAAAGAATATGATCTCTTGTCCGCTTTTATAAAATCGGTACGCGGTAGCGATCCTGATTCTTCAATTCTGTATCTCGCCAAGCTTTTACAAATGGGGGTAGACCCGACCATACCCGCTCGCCGGTTACTGATACTGGCATCTGAAGATATTGGTCTGGCAAACTCACAAGCGTTACTTGTTGCACAGGCTGCTGCCTGGGCGGTCGAAAATACAGGCATGCCCGAGGCAAGAATTCCTCTGGCCCATGCGACAATTTATCTGGCAGCCTCACCGAAATCAAATGCGGCCTATAACGCGATCAATGCAGCCATGAAATTCTGTGAAAAAAATGAAATCGTACCGCCCGGACATATCATGAACAACTCTCCGCAAATTAAAGACTATAAATATCCACATGACTTTCAGGGCTGGGTTGACCAGAATTACTGGGCAGTGGATGTAGAACGACAAAACTTTTACAAACCCGAAAAAGGAGTTTTTCCCGAAAGTAAAGAGTCAAAATTGAAAGAAATCTTTGAGAGATTGTGGAGTCATGCGCCACTGGATTAAATCAAATCTCTGGTTTTCGGTATTGCTGAGCATGACCCTGGGGTTCATCGCTCCTGGTTGGGGAGTCTATCTTGCACCTTATGTAAAGGTAACTCTTATGGTTCTCATTTTCTTTGGCAGCCTCGATCTTGATTTCGAAATAATTTTAAACCAGCTCAAAAAACCATATCGCACCTTAGCTCTTATGAGTCTTATACATTTAGGAACACCAGCGCTGCTCTATCCTTTTCGGGATTTTTTCAGTCCCGATATATTTATAGGCTTTCTGGTAATCGGAGCTTCGGCAACTGGCATGAGCAATATTTTTCTTTCCCATGAATTGAGGGGTTCCCCATCCCATGCGCTGGTGATTGTCAGTTTGACGAATCTGGCTGCTCCCTTTGTGATACCGATGACAATGGCGGTTTATGCCGGTGCTCAGGCACAAATTAATTTTCTCTCAGTCATCACTACAATGATGGTACTGATCTTTATACCCCTTATTCTTGCCAGAGTTTGTGTCGCTTTCGGGTTAAAAGAAAAAATCAAACGACCTGCCCCTTACCTCTCACAGTTAAATATCGGTATTCTTATTTATTCGGTAATCGCCCCGCTTCGAGATGATATGCTGAACAATGTCAAACTCTCACTCACGTTGCTGGCAATTGTGTGGCTTATTACCACCATGAACTACATCATTGGCTGGACACTGGGAGAAAACCGTCATGCAAAACGTACTTTTGCATTAGGTGCAGCTTTCAGGAACTTTACAATGGCTATTGTTGTTTGCAATGAATTCTTCACACCCACAGCAGCCCTTCCTGCCATTATTTATGCGGTTGTGGGAAACTTTCTAATTGTACCTCTGCAGTTATTTGCGCCTGGCAGGCTCGCTAACAGTTCTGAATAATTATTTTATCACTGCAATTTTGACTGTTTTCTTGTAACCTCCGGCCTCCATGACCAGATAATAGATGCCGCTGGCAACGGTCATACCCGCATCATTTCGGCCATCCCAGAACACACGTTGACGGGAAATAATTTCACTTTCTTTGAAAGCTTTGACCAGAACCCCTGAGACGGTATAGATATGCAGGGTAATCCCTCCGTCATGACCGACCAGATCAAACCTGATTTCTGTTTTCTGACCAATTGCGGGGTTAAAAGGATTCGGGAAATTCTGATACAGCTGAATGCCTTTGCCAACCGTAAAGATACCCATATTGCCGAGATCTGTAACTGAATCATTTCTCGCGATCATATCACCATTGGCTGTGAGTCCCGATATTTCAACATAGTCACCTACTTTAGAAACATTCGTACCGGTCACAGTTGCTGAAACCTGACAGGCTCCTGTCGCATCACAGTTTATCGGTGTTTGAATATTGAACTGTTCTTTATCGCTGACCTCTGCCCCCGGGGTCTTGCGGCTTTCAACCCGCAATATTCTCAGATTCAAAGGTGAAATTGCAGAAGGCACCAGAGTTCCATTGAAAGCAGTACCATCAGCATACCCAAGCCGAAGATTAAAACGTATGGTTTCACCTAAAGACACCACAGGGGGATCAATCGAAACAAATTTTGCAAGCAGATTTGCCTGCAGCACAGAAAACTGGTAGTTGCTCAGAGGTGAAAGAGCCGGCAGATGGTTTAAGATATCTGTCTCTGCATTTGTATGATCAAATGGTGAGACGGCAGAGCCCTTTGCTATACCGATCGAATACCCGCCCTGCAGGTTCGCCATCGCAAGAGCAGTTACCTTGACTGACCAGCAGGTAGCCACACCGCCACAAAGTGAGCTGTCATTGATCAGCTGCGGCACAGTCGTATTGAAATTTGAACTTTGTGATGCATTCACGGGGTCATCATACAATACTCTAAATGAGTGATTTGCAGCTTCAGCCGAATTGAGATCAACATCAGTACCATTAGGATACATGAGGCTGTAATAATAGTCTGTACCCACCCCGTCATGGCGGGCAACTGATGCCAGAGATCGACCATGTATTCTTACATTCAATACGGCAGGAATCACCTCAAATACGCCGTTGATATTTCCCAGTCCTGATTGCGTATTGAAATTGGGTGCCGTCGGGGTATCAACATTGATATTTGATTCAATTTCAATCATGCGGCCCAAAGAACCGGCGGCAACCAGATCTTTCTGCACACTTATGTAGTAGCCTGTTGTTCTATTTGTATCTTTCGTGGACGTTATAGTAACTGCCCAGCACGATCCTGCCGCCTGGCAGCCGGCATCTGCCCCATACACAGGATCAGCAACGGAAAACTCTTGCGTTGATGGTAAAGTACCGGTAGGAGTAAACGTATCACCCCGCCATGCCACGGGATTTCCGGCCGAATTTTTTACGGTTATCCAATGCAAACCTGAGGTTGCCTGATCATCTTCAAGTGCTGCCGCATTTATGCTGCCGGCATCTCTTGCGGTTTTCCAGTTGAATATTCTGTAATAGTATGTGGTCGATAACGTTCTCTGTACCTGTGACGTTGAACGTGATAGGAATTCAATGCGCAATATAAATTCTACAACCTCGAATTCACCTTCATTGACACCTAATCCCGTATTTAGAGCCTGATTGCAATTCTGGTTTTGCGCATCGGTACATGCTGCATCAAAATAATTTGAGGCTAGTGGGGCAAGGGTATCCGCACCTGCAGCACTGCGGGAGATTCTTACATGTACCGGTTCGTTGGGAGAGGCATTCGTTAATGCATCTAAGCCAAAAGTCCACTCGCCTGCAACATATGTTGGCACATCAACATTGAAGAAAGAGGTTTCATCGGCCAGACTGCCGCTCAATCGAATCTGTACGTTATATGTTCCACTGGTTTCTTCAGTACCATCGGGATAAAACATCCGGAACGTATAAATGCTTCGCACAGGCGGGGCCGAATCTTTTTCAATTCTGGCCTCTCCCCGTGTGAGAAATTGAGCGTGCAATGCTGCATACTGAACTTCAAAACTGCCGTTGCCGGCTCCTAAGCCGCTGGCAAGACCTATATTGCCATTGACCGGCGCGACGGGGGCGTCAGACAAATAGGCCGGCAACACATCTGGCCGGGTAACATTGCCTGTTTTTGCAATTTTTAAAGCAAAGTCATTCGCCGGAATGCGCGTTGAAACAGCCTTTATTTCTGTAAACCAGGCACCATTGCCAGAATCGGCCGCAGCATCATACTGGGCATTGGCAAATTGAAAGTCACTGCTGACATCAATGTTTCCCGGTCGCTCAATATTGAACACAAAGTCGGTAGGGTCGATTTCAGCAGCAAGGGCCTGGGTAACGTTATCAGGATACAGTACTCTAAAATTATAACGCATTCGCTGCACATCATTGGTGCCGCGATAAATCGCTGTGGCAGAAGGTAAGGCGGATGCATTTTCTCGCGATAAATATACAATGCGCAGAGTTGCCGGGGTTATCTCAAATTCACCGCCTGCAATTCCTGCACCGAGAGCACCATCGGTTGCGGTACCAATTGGTTCATTCGAGATTTTTGCATTGGCAGCAAGAATTCTGTCTCCATCGGTTCCTGCCAGTTTGTGAACTGAAATTCGATAGTCATTGGCAGTCGTTGTCGCTTTACTAGCCGTGATATCAACCGACCAGGTCTGGGTGGTAGTTTCATACACCGGGGTGGCAACAGTAAAGTTAGAAGTGGTATTTGCATCCGTACTGTCACTGGAATTCAATACTGTTATTTGAAGATCGGTTGCTGTAACACCAGCGTCAGTTTTGACTGCCCCGTCTTCATAATATAGCTGAAAATAGTAGGTAATTCCGGTTCCGTCCTGGCGTTCAAAAACATTGTCTTGCGTTAAATCATCAAAACTGGTTTTTACATATTTAACGTTGAGCAAAGCACCCTGCACTTCAAATTCCCCCTGTGCCGGGGCAAGTCCGGTTCCCAGACCTGTATTGCCTTCACTGTCGGGGGTAGTAGAGGCGTTTGAATTATATGAAGGCAGTGAATCACCAGTGTTGCCCGCAGTTTTTTCTATCTCAACAAAATATCCGGGTTCAATCACTGCATTGTTCAAAGCATAAAAATCAATTATATAAGCATCTGTATCATAGGTCACTGCAAGGGGATTCGAAAAATCAGATGAGCGGTCTTGCACTGCCGCATTTCGAATTATCGGGTTAAATGAGGCCGCATCCGTTTCTTCTGCCGGGGTCAGCTCTGTACCGTCAGGGTAATACACATTAAAGCGGATCACTGTATTGCTCGCAGAAGTTCCCCGTGATAAGGAAGCATTCGATCGACTCGCATAGACAATATGCAAAGCCGCATTGGTTACTTCAAAGTCTCCCTGGTCTGGACCAATTCCCAACCCTGCTCCTAACCCCTGGTTTCCATTCACATCGGGGGTTGTAGAAGAACGTGCTGCGTATCCGTTCATTAAATCGGGGTCTGCTGGTATTCCGGATTTAATTATTTCTACACTGTAATCATTGGCAACGTCAGTGAGTACTCCGCCCGTATTTTTTACCCTTGCTCGTATATCGACAGACCATTTCGCAGTGGCATCATACACAGGATTCGATACTGTAAAAAATGGCGATACATCAGTATTGCTGCCGTCTATTATTCGTGCCGAGTAATTTGCTGAATTGGTATTGGTATTGGTCGCCTCAGTCGTCAAGTCAGGGTACATGAGTCGATACCGGTATTGAATCGCTTCAGAGGCAGCAGTACCGCGCTCAATGGATGAGGTAGAGGCAGTAGTCGAACGACCCAGCCATACGATTCGAAGTGTGGCCGGTTGAACTTCAAACTCTCCGTTTAAATTGTGTGTGGCCAGGTCTTCACCGAGACCCCCTTGCCAGGTATCCACACTCGGTGCCACTGAACTGCGGGGAGTTGCAACAGTATCCCCGTCACTGCCGGCTGCTTTTGTAAGATCTACTCGATAACCATTAGCCACTGGTGTATCGAACCGGGAGCGTAAGGTTATGCGCCAGCAATCGGTCAGGGTTCCTCCACAGCTGGCTGCCCCATAATTACCATACTCCAGAACCGGAGCTTCAAAATCGCCAGTCACATCTGCATTTGCGATACTCAAAACTCTGACATTAAAGCCATCTACCGTTCCACCTGAAGTATCAGTTTTCACATCAAATGACGGTGAATCATTATAATGCAAGGTCAGATAATAGAGAATCCCTGTACCATCTTGTCTCTCAAATCGATTGGCAGCGGGAACTGCCGAGAACGAAGTTCCGTGATATTTGACCAGCAACTCTGCGCCCAGTATTTCAAATGTACCACCGGGATCACCAAGGCCAGCATTCCCGGTAACCGGCACGGTCGGGGCATTCGAGGCATAATCTGGTAGAATGTCAGGAACGTTTGTATCAGCCGTTCTGTTTACTTCTATATAATAGCCGTTTTGAACTATTGCACCGCCAGAGGGTCGCAGTCTTACTTCCCAAAAACCGGAATCATACCTCAAATGATCTGCAGCACTGAAACCTGTCGCGGTTTCAAACTGTGAATCTGCCCAGCGATAAAACTGCATTCCTGAAGTTACATCAACTGCAGAACGCAATACTCTCAGTGAATAACTTGTACGATCGGCTGCACTGGTTTCTTCAGAGCCGTTTTTATAGTTCACCTTCCAGCGATAAATAATTGTATCACCCACATTATTCTCGAGCTTGGCAACCTGGCGCGATACCGGGTTCAAAGACGAATAGACGATCGCAAGGGTAGCCGGGTTAACCCTGAAATCACCGCCGGTAAGATCAACCAGGCCGGGGTTCAAACCGATGTGATAGTCAGGTAAACTGCCTGATGGCACATTAGAATTGTGTGAAGAAAATGTCGCAGGCGAAGTACCGGCCGCAGATTTTGCCAACCGCAAATAATATGTATCTTCAGGGGTAGAGTAAGCCGCTGAAACAGAAGTCTCCCAGAGAGTAGACCCCGCATTCCAAAGAGTAGTTACACCTGCAAAATCTGTCGTTGCATCGGAATTGTCTGAAGTTCTATGAACACTGGCATTAAAATTAGAAGGATCTTCATCACTGCCAACCTCAAATTCATGCAATGCAGCATTTGCATCTTCATTGATGTCATAGGCAAGTCTGAATTGATACACGATCTGAGCTGTATCTGCACGCTCGATTTCAAATGAAGTCCGCTGCACAAATTTGATATTCAAGGTTGCTTCGGTTATTGCGAAGAGGGACGCACTTTCATCGGCACCAACGGCAAGGCCTCGATGAAATGTGTTTGCCGGAGCATCAGAGCCATCGGCCTGCAATTTAGCCGAAACATTCGCTACTGTATCTCCTTCGCCTCCCACTGCTTTTGCAATTCGAACTGAATAACCTGCCGCCGCAGTCGAAGCTTTTCGGGGAATCAGTGTAAAACGGTAGCGATCTGTATCATATAGCAGACCCGATACAGAGAAGAGATTATTGCTTCCCACTTGATCTGCACCCGTTAAGCTAAACGATTCGATAACGGTATCTGTTGAATCAATTACCTCGAGGGAATAGCCCGAGTCATCGGTCTCCCGGGTGGCAGTGGCCTCACCAACTACATTAACATCATCATAGAATGCGATAAACTCATATTCAGGAGCCAGTGCCCGGGCTGCACCTTTTTCTGCCGATGCATTATTTCGCTGTACAAAGCGAATATTTAATGTGGCAGGCAATACATCAAATTCACCACCTGTATTGATGCCAGTATCGAGGCCTCCCGCAACAGGGGTACCCGTAGCTGCATCAGAGTAGGCTCTATTCGCAGGCAGTATAATATCGCCATCGGTGCCATTTCCTTTTTCGATTCCCAGACGATAATTTACACTAAAATCAGCTGTATCTGTTGCCAGCACTCTCGCCTGCCAGAACCCGCCTGCCGTAAATACGATATTGTCAATCGTAAAACCGGTGGCAGAAGTAGTCTGACCGACTGCAAAGGCGGCATTATTAAAACCATCGAGAGTGGGGTTCCAGTCATCCCGTTCGAGCCCATCGGGATAAAACAGTCGATACTGATACGTTATCCCGATGCCATCTGCGCGCTCAAACTGATTTTGAGTAGTTGCATTGGTAATATCAAAACTTGTATTCAAATATTTCACAGTCAGGTTTGCACCCGAGACTTCAAAAGTTCCATTTGCTCCCAAACCGATATTGCCGAGCACATCTGGCGTTGTCGCAGCATTGCTTGCAATTGGGTTTAGATAATCTGCCATTGCATAGGTCGGATGACTTACTACATTTGCAGTTGCACGCTCAATGGTCACATAGATTCCGCTGCCCAGTACTGCATCTCTTCGAGGTCGAAATGCAATCTGCCAGCGGGTCGAGCCGTTATCAAATCTCAAATGATCTGTCGGGTTAAACGACTGGTGAGGCAGGTGAGCACCATCACTTTCAAAAGCTGTTGTGGTCCAGTTATAAAAATCAAAGCTTGAAGTAATTTCAGTATTGGCAGAATCAAAAATTCGAATACCATAATCATTTCTATTTGCTGTGACAGCTTCTTCAGAACCATTTTTATAGAAAACATTAAAACTGACAGTAATTGCATCAGCAAGATCTGGTTCTTTTCTCTGCACGATTCTGGCAGTGTTTTCAAGAGGTGCATATACAATATTCAATTGAGCAGGCAAAATTTCAAAAATGCCGTTGACTAACCCCAGACCGAAACTGCCGGGAGTCAAAGTATCAACACTCGGGGTTATCGAGGCTTTTGATGAATATTCTACCAGCTCTGAAAAAGTGGAACCGGCTGATTTTTCAATTGTTACATAATATCCCGGTTCAGGTATCGCATTGAGACTTGTACGAATCGTAACCGACCAGCCGGTGGCCGCAGCAAAACTGAAGGTTGGTTCATTGTCTGCAAGAAATGAATTGGATGCAGTTGAGCGTAGGGTATCTGTTGAGTCGAATAAATTAATTTTGAGCGAGGTCTCTCCGTCTGGATGCATAAACTCCAGATTATTCTTGTAGAACATTCGAAAGCGAAAAGTAATACCGACTGTATCTCCCTTCTCTGACTGATCAGGAGTACGCGAAGCATATTCTATTCTCAGCACAGCATTTTTAACATCAAAGCGTCCGTTGACTGCCCCCAGACCTGTCGAACCAAACGCATCGGGACCTGTATCTTTACTGGTAAAAGCAGGATCAATCGTGTCACGGTTGCCAGTCGTAGAATTTTTTGTGATCCCAAGATATCGATCTGCCCCGGCATCGACAGAGATTCCCGCCAACATGGTTAACCCCCAGCAAGGGTTCCCATCGGTACATTCTGTTGTACCATGTGCGAGATAAGTGGGGTTGCCGCCATCAATTGCAAAGCCGCTGGTTGTTATATCATTATCGGTATTATCAAAGATGCGATACGAAATTCCTGTCGCATTAAATGAGGCTAGACCAGGCTCGAACTGGGTACCATCATCATAGAAAATGCGGTAATAATATTGTACGCCTATTACATCTCCTTTTTCTATCTCATTATTGATACGGTTTAAATAAACTATACGCAAAGAAGCATCTGTAACTTCGAATTCCCGGTCTGTTTTAGAAGAAAATGGAATCATCGCTGCCCCGGTTCCCCAGGAAGCATATTCAATCGTAACATAAAAAGCAGGACCGGTCGAAGAGGTATGCAATGCCCGTAGATCAACGCTGTACTCATCACCGGTCAAATTGACAGTGATCGGTTCAAATTCTGATGTTACATCTACATCAGGAGTTGCCGTTCTAAACACACGAACTGTAAACAGTGCCGGGTCAACTGCTGGGCTCGATACATCTGTCAATGCGGTAGCAGAGTCATTATTGAATACATTAAAGACAAATCTGGTTCTGTCAGAATCTGCCGCTCGCTGCTCCATAACCGGGTTTACGACACTGATACTTGCTAGATCGATTCTCAGGTTTGTTACATCAAAATTCCCATCGGTGAGAGCACCGGCAGGATCATTCTGTGAGGCAACCGGTGTCTGTATCTTATCAATTGCTCCATTTTTACGAATCGAGATATAATAATCCTGCGCAACCCCCGCGTTATTCAAGGCAGATACATTGACTGACCATTTTGAGACCGCATTGTATACCGGGTCAGAAATGTTCCAGTCTGCCGAGCCAAGGGTCATTGAGTATGATGTTCCGTTTCCTGTTTTAGTGGCAACAATTGTTGAATCAGATGCATGTACATTGATTTCATAATCAAGGTCATCTGTTTCTTCTGTCACTGTATCTGCGTATGTGACCAGGTAATTGAACGTAATTCCTGTACTATCATTTCTTCTCTGAGATTCGCGATCTTTTGCAGAATATTCTAATGTAAGATTATTCTCATAATTTACCTCAAAAATACCGTCTGTCGCGCCTAAGGCAGCAAATGGAATCCCGCCTACATTTTCATTCACAGATTTTGATTTGTAAGGTGTATCACTTAAGCCGGCAAACGACGGGTTTAAGATATCTTCTCGCCCTGCCCCAACCCCGGTTGTTTTTTCAACTACAGTATAGAAGAAAACAGGGTCTGTAACATCATTAGCCCGAATATTCCACTGGTAACAGGATCCTGCTCCCCCGCAATTGGCTGCTCCATGATTTCCAAATACCGGGTTTGCAAGAATGAACTGGCTGGTCGCAGAAGTATCATCAGCATTTCGTGCAACATTGATAGACAGATTGTCATCCGATACTGCTGAATTAAACTCTGTACCATTCTTGTAAAATAACCTGAAAAAGAAATTTGTACCTACACCATCGGCCCTTCGTATTTGTGCTGTATCGCGCAGAGTATATTGAATATAAAGATTGGCGGGGGTTACTGCAAATGTACCGGCTGCCCCTAAATTTGAAGCATCATTAGAATTACGGGCTGCATTCGTATTTTCAATATAATCAGATGCCGGTGCTGCAGGGTTCCCTCGAGAGACTCTCACCAGATAATTGGCTGCTATACGGGCATAATTTGTCGCTGAATCAATAATTGATTTAGCCCGTACCTTAACCCGCCACCTTGAATTGACTGCATCCCAGGCTGCGACCGGTGCAGCAACTTCGCCATCAGCTGCATCCAGACCGTTAAACCACACACTTCGGTTTGTACCTCCCTGCCGAATTTGAATAGCAATCTGGGTTCCACCGATATTGGCATTGGTAAGCTTATAGACAGGATTCGGATACAAAATTTCGAACGGAAATTCAGTAAGATTCGCAGTTAAATCTTTTCTCTCCATAGTCGGGTTAACCGGAGGTAAGAAAGAAACAGTCAAAGGAGCATACGTTACGGTAAAACGGCCTGCAGTTCCGAGATCGACATTCGAAAATTCTGGCAGCAGGGTATCCCCACTGGTTCCTCCATTTGATTTTCGAATTTCAACCCGATAAAATTGCGAGCCGGTTGTTACCGGGGTGTCGGGGCGCGCCGCAATTTCTACCCGCCAGTTATTATTTACAGAATCCCAGGTAATTCCGGTGGGAGGGGAAATATCAAACAATGCAGTATGATTGGCAATATCTGAAACTCCTGAATTGAGCCAGATCGCAACGGAGTACTCATTTGCATCTACATTTTGCTCTTCACCGGTCAGATCTGCAACATTATTGTCGTAGCGAACTGAAAACCTGTATTCAATATTGCTGGCTAAAGCATTTCCCCGGGTAATCGTTCGGGTTGCGGCGTTATCGAGATTATTAAGACTCAATGATACCAGATTTAGCGTTGCATTGCTGACCCCGAAACGCCGACGGGTTGTATTTGCATCGACTGCCTCAACAATATTGTCCTGTGAAGTTGAACCGGCATTTTTCGACAGGGCAATGTAGTAATCACCAATATCAGTCTCTTTGAGGGTTCTGAGGTAAAAAGTATACTGATGATCAGGTGCACCTGAATGGGTAATGGATGTTATTGAAAACTGTGTGCCTGTTGAAGGAAAAGTAGTAAATGACTCCACAACACTGTCATCTGATACTCGGCGTACATCGACCTGCATTCCTGTCATGTCTCCGCCTGTAAAAAGCGTATTCAATGCATCCGGATAAAATAGCGAGAAAGTATAACGGGCACTTGCATCATCGGCCTGTTCTAAAACAGAACTGTTAGGACCAAAGTACCAGACTGCGTTGAAGCTTGCCGGGCGAATGGCAACGGCCCCGCCTGTCAGGTAGTCGACCCCAAGACCACCCTGCCAGATATCTGCCGAAGTTGCATCATTAGAAAAAGAAGCCGTTGAAACAAGATTTCCATCCGTACCACCGGTTTTTGTGATGCGAAGCCTGTGGGTTTCTGCCAAAGTTGCAGCGGCACCGCACGTAATGGTAGTTTGCCAGGCCAGTTGGGTACCGTTCCAGGTAACTGCAGTCTCTGTACAATCTGGTACTATCAGATTATTTTCATCAACCAGTTCGACAACCTGTCCGCTGCCGGCATTTGCCAATTGTGAAGCGAGATCAGGATAATACAAGCGCCAATAGAAAGTAATAGAATCACTGGCATTGAATCGCTCGAGGGTATTCTCCGCCGGCTTTGATTCCCCGGTGAACTTTACAGTCAATTCTGCAGCCGTAACATCAAAGTTTCCGGCCGGAGCACCCAGACCACCGTTTGCGGCACCTGCATCGCTGCGCGCGTAGAACGCAACATCTGAGTTTCCGGTAGGATTCGCATTCACACCGACTCGAATATAGAAGCCAGTCTGTATGGGTGTAGTCGTCAACGCCCGAATTTTGACGGTATGTTGCCCACCGGAATATGTTGCGTCAGATACGTTGAACCAGCCGGTGCGGTTGTTTGCACCCTGCCAAACCTGAATGTTCGCTGCGGGTATATCCGTTGTATAATTTGTACCACTGCCAGAATTAATCACATTGAAGGTATAGTCGACGCCAGTTAAATCTGTTCTTTGAATAGCCGGTACCGAACGGCCGTTGTATACAATGTGCAGGTCAGACACAGAGAAAGTACCGGTATTGTAACCCGCTACGCCACGGTCCAGACCTGAGTGCGGTACATAAGGGGCGTTGACAACCCTCGGCAAGGTTGATAGAACGTCTGAGTTGGGACCGTTAAATGTGATGCCATTGGCACCATTTCTGCGAATACCAAGCTTATAGTTTTCCCAGAAATTATCATCAGTCGAATTTGGTACAAGAGTTATCTCATGGGCTGTACCATTCCAGTTTAGTGAAGAAATTGTGAAGTCAGAAGATACATCCGCATTGGCATCATTGTAGACCCAAAATTGATATTGACCTGCATTGGCAGTATCATTGCCAACATGAATTGTACCATTGCCTCGATAGACTTGAAAAAAGTAGGTAATGCCAGCAGGATCATTTTTTGCAAAACACCGGTCGAGAAGTGAACAACGGTCAGTATTGCCCTGGTTACCGGCGGCCCATGTATCGCGAGATGTACCGGTAAATCGAATCTGCCAGGTATCACCGGTTACTTCAAATTCACCGGGAGTGCCATTTAGACCATTGGGCAGGGTATTGCTACGGGTTTCCAGAGCCTGATTCGCTCCCCCATTTTTTGCAATTCGAATATGATAAATGAAATCACCAAGCGTATTACTCACCGGAGCATCATTGCCAGCCCTAATATTGACCTGCCAGCAGCTGCCTCCCCCGCACTCGGTATGGGCCGCGTATACCGGGGTGGTTACCTGAAACACATTGCTGCCGGTATCCCCGCCCTGGCGACTATCAATGAGAGTATTGTTACTGTAAAAACGAAAGAGGTGATTGGCAGCTTCACCAGCGTTTGAATCCTGGGTGCCGGGATTATCATCAATTTGAAGCCGGTAATAGAGATTAACACCGGTAGCGTCATTACGCGGCATGTTGTTCGGTGCCGTCAGGGGTGCAGTCAATGCCAGCACCTGCACAGATGTATTCGTAACATCAAAAGTCTGGGCAGAATTGGAAACAGCTAATGTATCAATGCCCGTTGCTTTACCTACAGAAATGCGATAACCGGTTCCGGGGGGAGGGCGGTTGGCAAGATTGGGAGTAATATCGACCTGCCAGAAACCGCCGACAAAAGTCGGGGTTGAGATATTAAATTGAGCAGAAACATCATTGTTCCCTGCGTCAGTAACCCCTACTTCATGCGGCCCGGTATTTTCATCTGTATTGTCATCATAGCGTACCCGGTATAAAAAGCGCATGGTTGAACCGGCGTTGAAGTTCTCCATTTTGCGCTCATACGCAGTCCCCGCATTGGCAACATTATACAGCTGTTGGTTTCCGCCACCGGGAAAATTGAGGGTTGCGCCGGTAACTTCAAAGACTCCGTCTGTTGCATCGAGGTTCTGGTTATCTTTCGAGGTAACTACGCTGCTGATTGTATTTGAGGTGGCCCCTACTGCCTTCTCAACACTGACATAGTAGCCGGTGCCAACCGGAGCCGTCGGGCGCGGTCGAATATTGAAAATCCACGAAGTGCCATCGTGACGAAATCTTTCCAGATCAAAATTTGTTCCTGCCAAGACATCTTTGGGATAGCCCGGTGTATTGATATCCCATGTTTCGAGCAGGGTATCTGCATTATCATACAGTCGAATAATGTATCCGTGATCGCTGGTCTCCTGATAGCTGCCATCGGGAGTTTGTGCATTGAAACGATAAATGGCACCGTATACTGTATTGCCATTTCTTATCTGCGTGCCACGCTCACGAACCGCATTCACTCGCGACTGCCAGACTGCAATCAATTCTGGAATTACAGTAAACGTGCCTTCATTAACGGGATTCGTCGCGGGATTATTCAATCCCTTTGCTACCAGGGCAGGTGTATTATTGTCGGCTGTTGACCGGCTTTCTGCTAACAGAAGCGCACCGTCGCCACTCAGAGGTTTACTTACGCCCAGATGATAGGTATCACTACCGGTAAATGTTGCAGGCGGAGTGACCGATACGCTCCAGCAGCCCTGCCCGCCGCAATCGGCCGCATTGTAAACCGGAGTCGTGATATTAAACAAGGTTGATACATTGTTTTCAAGTGAATCATAAACACGCACAGTAAAATTGGTGTCACTGGTTTGATTCGTCTCGCCAGGTCTGAAAATCTGATATTTATAAATTACCGGCAGTGAATCTGCTCTTCGTACTGTATTCTGATTAATTTCATAATAAACAATATACAAGACCCCATTGCGAATTTCGAAAACACCATTCACCGCTCCCAATTGTCCGCCTGCATTGCTGAAGGTAGCAGCAAAGTTATCTCCACTTGTACCACTGGTTTTTACCACAGCAATTCTATAACCTGTGGCAATTGTCGCCGGGTTGTTGGCCTGCACATTCACCTGCCAGCAAGATGGGTCTGGGGCACAGTCTGCACTTGTCACATAGACTGGTGCCGAAAACGAAAAACGGGTGGGAGATGCATCACTGGAACTCTCAACAAGACCGCTTGAGCTGTGAACCTGAACAACATGATCGGCATCATCATCGAGAACGACAGTTCCGTTGGGGTAGCGCACAGTATAAAAATAATCTACGCCAACCTGGTCTCCGCGCTTGATATGATCTCCATATCGGGTCATAACCCTTTTTCGAAATTGAACGGTCAGATTGACATTCTCAACTTCAAACGTGCCTGAAGTGTCTAAGCCGGCATTGCCATTGGTATCTGGCACACTGGAACTGTTCGAATTAAATTCTGCAAGAGTATCTGGTGAGAAACCGGCTGCTTTTGAAATTTTTACATAATAATCAGCTTCGGCGGGAGAACTTTTTCGAGCAGCGAGTGAAAATCGATATGCGCCTGTGTTGTACGTTATCGGTGAGATCTCATAAAAATCTGCGTTAAAATTGGTAAGAGTACAGTCTACCGCCACCCGACAGATTGTATAACTGTAAGAAGCGGCATCGCTGATTTCTTCATCTGCGTTCTCATACCGCGCATTAAAGCTGATTTGAATATTTGACCCTGAAGTTTCCTGAGCGATCGCAGCCTGGCTGAAAGGCAAATACACAATGTGCAGTTCTGCACCAACCACACTTACATTTCCGTTGGTTCCGAGACCCGCATTTCCCTGTGGGTCTGCTGAAACCGATGCATTCGAGGCAAATTCTGGCAGTGTGTCGCCTTCCGCACCCGCCAATTTAGCGACTGATATATAGTAATCACCAACAGGTGCATCTGAGCGTGCGGTTAGAGCGATTTGCCATGCTCCTGAGGTATACGTCAATGACGATGCATCGAGAACAGAACCGGTAGTTGCACCGCTTTGCGGATTTAAGATTGTCTCAATAAGAGCGTTATCACTTGCACGATAAACTCTAATTTCATAGCCTGTATCATTGTCTTCTTCGGTGATACCATCAGGATACAGAACACGAAATCGGTAATTTATAGTATCGGTACTGCCGCGTCGCACCGACACCGGCGCAGCTGGTGATTCAAAAATCACATGCAAATCAGTGGGAGAGACCCGGAATCTTCCTGCAGAAAGCGGTGCCGACAAAGTGTTCACCGGCGGCAGAACAGTTCGGCTCGGGCCAGAGTTCGCCAGTGTTTTTTCGACCTGAATTCCATAGCCTTGAGAAAGCACAGTTACAGTGGGAGCGCTTGCCCCTGCGGTTATATTGACCCGCCAGCAGGCAGCAGCCCCGCCACAATTGGCAGCTCCCCAGGAGCCAAAACCTGTATTGTTGATATTGAACAGTGAGGTCACATCTGCTGCAGCATTATCCAAAACTTGAAAAGACAGATTCCCTAATTCAGCAGCATCAACAAATTCACTACCGTCGAGGTAGTTTAATGAGTAATAATAAGCGACTTGATTTCCGTTTTTGGTGGTCTGGTCGGGATCTCGGGAATGAAATGTCATTGCCAGGGTTGCGTCAGAAACTTCAAAAACCCCGGTTGTGAGGTCGAGATTGTTGCCGTCAATAGAATTCTGCTCTGCAACCATCTGAAGACCTGAAGCAGGGCCGGCAGAGATTGTATCAATGCTGACATAGTAGCCCGTTGCAAAAGCTGCCGGTACTCTTGCAGCGATATTTACAGACCAGGTATCTGTGCCAGAATTATAAGCCGGAGCGCCAACATTGAACGGAGGGTCCGCTGGCACTGATTCGCTGTCATAAACCAGAGAATTGGATGAATTATAAATTCTTATTCGCCACTCATTGCTGGCGATTTGTGCTGCCGTTACCGGTGTGACTCCGTTTTCAAGCCTGCCCCGCCATTCATAATTCAGCCCTGCCGGGTCACCTTTGCCAATAACGCCCGCCGTTCTGTTTATTATAGTTACAGTCGGATTTCCAGGAACAACTTTAAAATAGCCATCATACAAAGAGGCCGGAATCTGATCCGGAAGTGAAGTCGGGCCGATTGCCTTAAATGAAAAACCTGAATTGAGTGTATCTGAAGAGCCCGGGGTACCCCGCGCCAAAGCCAGAGTAAGATCAGGGGTATTGTTATACGGTGCATTTGGCCCCGCTGTAATGCTTACTCGCCAGCGTGTTCCATCAAAGGTCGGGGTCGAGATTCCGAATTCAGAGGTTACATCTGTACATGTTGCAGGACATCCCCTGTAGATGCGTGGAACAAAACTTCCGCCGCCGCTGGTCAGGGTGGTAAGACCATCAGGATAATATACTTGATAATCATAAAAAAACTGTGTCGCATTGCCCTGTTTTAGTTCATTCTCTGAGCCGGGGTCATAGCCCGCAGCCAGATAGCGAATAGAAAGAGGAGAATATTGTACCTCAAATAGCCCGTTATTGTCAGCAGCAAGCGTCCCATTGTTACTGGATATTGCTGCAAGGGTAAATGCCCCATCGGCACCTGAGATTTCTATACGGTAATCGGTACCGGCAGGAGCATTGATATTTGGGCGGATGACCAACCCTCCCCGGGGTGAGGTTGTACCACCAGGATAAAAGTCACTGCCAGAAAGACCGTTCACTGTAAAATGTGTCGGGTTTACGCTACCGCGCTCATAAATCAAAGTATTTGAAGAATTATAGATTCTTATTGTGAAGAAAGAATTCACAATATTCGGCTCGTAGGGAGTTGCACCGTTTCGCAAGTTGAACGTAAGGCGAATCTCATCGCCGGTTGCCGGTGCTCTGCGCGTTACATATGTATTGGTGTTTGAAACATTGCCAAAATCAACAAAGTCGAGGTCGAGCGGGGTTGTTGCAGACAGAGCCCCCGCACTTATAAAAAAGAACAATCCAAATCTTGAAAGAAATTTCTTCACCATAAGCTAAGACGAATGTTTCTTAAAGAAACCAACATATTCTGCAAAAACTATTCATCAAAATTCAATTTAATTCAGCTAAAATTTTTCAAAATCACCCGAATCACCGGGAGAATTCACAAGTTCATGCGATGCCATTCTTCTCATTGATTTGACAGCCCCGGGGCGAGGGTCTTGAATACCAAGATCCCGTTTTTCAGGCTTTAAAACTTTATCAGCTTTTGGTTGAGCAAAGGCTGCAACGACCGGTTTATTGCTTTTTTGAACTTTGGGTTGATTGCCATCTATTTCAGCTGGCCTGGCAGATGTTTCACCGGTATGAAAAAACTGCATCGCAGTATCTAGACGCTTTGCACGTTCTTTTAGCTCATCTGAAGTGGCAGCCAATTGTTCTGCAGAAGAAGCTGTCTGCTGGGTAATCTGATCGAGTTTATTTACTGCAAGCGAAATCTGTGAGACCCCGGTATTCTGTTGTTCTGAACTGGCGGTAATTTCTTGAACCAGATCTGCAGTCTGGGTGATATTCGGCAACATTACCTTGAGCATTTGACCGGCCTTATCAGCAACCTGTACACTCTCAGTTGCCAATTGAAGAATCTCTTTTGCGGCTGACTGGGAAGTTTCTGCCAGTTTACCGACTTCTGTTGCCACAACAGCGAAACCGCGACCATGTTCCCCTGCTCTGGCAGCTTCAATTGTCGCATTCAATGCCAGTAAATTAGTCTGTGCTGCAATTTCTTCAATAATTCCTATTTTTTCAACAATCTTTCGCATCGCCGAAATTGTTGCTTCGACAGCTTTACCGCCTTCCTCAGAATCGGCAGCTGTTTTCTGTGCCAGCTCATCTGTAGTTTTACTGTTTTCGTAATTTCTTGAGATTGCAGAAGCCATTTCTTCTAATGACGCGCTGGTCTGTTCAACACTGGTTGCCTGGTCTGCAGAGGCATTGCTCAATGCCTGGGCAGTCATCGAAATTTCTGAAGCTGAATTCTTCAATGAAGCAGTATCCTTTTTGACATTCGCAATTATAGAGTTTAAGGTTTCTGACATACCGCTGATTTGCCTTAAAAAGTCACTGATCTCGTCATTTCCCGATGCGTCAATTCGTACGGTAATGTCTCCGCCTGTGAATTTTGCAATACTGCTCTTTGCCTCTGCAAGGGGACGGGTAATGCTGATTATGATAAAATATCCTGAAATCAAAGCCAGCAGAATTCCCAGTACAATAATTAGAATTGAACTCAGTTGAGCAAAAAATTGACGACGATTTGCATTTTCCCGTTTTATATCGGCATCGGTGATCTGCAATTCGAGAATATCCCGAAGATGATTCTGTGTAGCCTGAAAAAGGACCGTCAGTTTTTTTGTAACAAGATAATTCGCACGTGGAAAATTATTTGCAAGCAAATCATTTTGGGCCGGTTTCATGCCATCGTTTAAAAAGGCAGCATATGCAACATCTAACTGTGGCAGAATGACAGAGATTTCGGTGGGTAAAGAAATATTTCCTAAATTATTTCTAAACCGCTCATATTCTTGAAGTGCATCCTGGCTTTTTTTGACATGCACACTGACATTGTGATCATCATGCTGGCTGCTTTCAGGGAGCCGCTTGTCGTGTTTGGTAGCAAGATGAATTTGTAGAATTGCTTCACGAATCGAATCATTCATCATGCTCAATTGCATAACCGGCATAAGATTCTCTTCAAAAGTAGAGTTCAGCTGGTTGTTTGTACGGTGAATTCCCAGAAAACCGATGCCCCCGACTGTGATCATCATGAGTATGAGTATCAACAATAGCAGTTGCAGTCTGTTTTTGATCGTAAATTTATTCAACATATTTCCTACTTGGCGCTCATTTCTTCAATAGATTCCAGTGTTTCAGAAAGATCCATTTTGCTGACATATTCTAATGTAGTTCGAATATTGAGCAGCAGATAAAATTTGTTTTCAAGTTTTCCTACCCCAACCAGAAAATCTGCTTTCTGGCCAGTACCTGTTTCAGGGGGTGCTTCTATCATTTCATTTGAAAATAAAATAACTTCGCTTACAGAGTCGACAATGAGTCCCATCAGCTTTTCATCTTCGGCAGTACCTGCATTAAAGATTACTATACAGGAGTGATTGGTAATTGTTGTTTCTGAATTGTAAAATCTAATAGCAAGGTCAATGACCGGTACCCCATGGCCACGCAGGTTTATAATGCCTTTCATCCATTCAGGCATCATAGGAACAATATCAGGAGTTTCATACCCGATAATTTCACGAACAACGTGAATAGGCAGGCCATAGCCTTTTCCCTTTAACTGGAAAGTCAGGTATTGATCTTCATTCATTTTTTTCAATCCGTTCTGCAAATTTCATGATCGCTGCGGGTATTTTATCTAAGGGCAATATTTCTGTCACTGCATTTTTGCGGATGGCTTCTTTGGGCATACCAAAAACAATACTTGTTTTTTCATCCTGGGCAATATTGTGGCAACCAACCTCATACATTTCAAGCATTCCGTTCGAACCGTCGTCTCCCATGCCAGTCAGTATGATGCCCATTGCATTCTTACCTGCTTCTCTAGCTGCAGAGCGAAACAAAACATCAACAGAGGGACGGTGACGGTTTACCAATGGTCCGTCGACAACCTCGACATAATATCTTGCACCTGACCTCTTCAAGACCATATGACGGTTTCCCGGTGCAATCAATACTCGTCCCTGAATGATTCTATCATTATTTTCAGCTTCTTTGACTTCTATATCGCATACAGTATTTAATCGGTCGGCAAATGCTTTGGTAAAATGCTCAGGCATATGCTGCACAATCGCAATTCCCGGAGAGTCAACCGGCAGCTGCTTCAGTAATACTTCGATGGCCTGGGTTCCACCGGTTGAAGCCCCCAAAACAATTACTTTATCGGTGGTGCTCAGAATTGCGCCACTGCTTTTCGGCAAAATTACGTCGGCTGTATTTTTCTCACGAGGGTGATAAATGGGTATGGTTCTTTTTACCTCATTCTTTGATTCTGTTCGAAGAGAAGCACTTCCAGATTCTGAAGATTGCTCAACGACAACTGGTTTTCTAGTATTCATTTTAACTTGCGCAGCAGAGCGCACCGTATCGACGAGAATAATTTTAGATTCCTGTAAAAAACCTTTCACCCCAAGTTTTGGTTTGGTAATGATACCCACCGCACCTGCGCTCATGGCAGCCATGGTCGTCTGGGTACCCTTCTCTGTGAGAGTCGAGCAGATGATTACCGGTGTCGGATGCTCATGCATAATCTTTTTGAGAAAAGTTATACCATCCATGCGGGGCATTTCAATATCCAGGATGATTACATCTGGCCATTCTTTTTCAAGATATTTTTGGGCAAAAATGGGATCTTGCGCCATGCCTATCACTGTAATTCCGGGATCTGATTCAAGAATCTCAGAAATAACCTGGCGAACGAGAGCAGAATCATCAATAATCATTACCCGAATCATTTTTTGACACCACCCGGGATACCTTGCCTCATCCAGACATCACCTGACCAAAGATCAAATATTATATTTCGATGACCCTGCCCGCCAACATTTTCAGCTAAAATTTTCATGCCATACTTGGCGATCATTTGGTGTGCCATCTCAATATTGCGTTGACCAACAGTTTGACCAGAGGCTTTCCAGATATCTTTGAACATGTCTCCGCCCCCAAATAGCTTTACATTAAACTCCTGGGTTTTGACTCCTGCCTTGGAAATTTCATTAATAAACAGTTCCATTGCTTCATCAATGTATCGACCAGAGAGCTCTGAGGGAGGTTTCATGTCATTCATACGAGAGGGAAGCAGGCAATGGCTCATACCACCTATTTTGAGCTTGGGGTGCCAGATACAAATCGCTACACAAGAACCGAGCAGAGTTTTTATTCGTGTATCAGAATCACCCCAGTAAAATTCAGCTGGTTGTAAAAATATTTCAATGATGAAATCTGGTGTCGTCATGCTTTCTGGTAAATTGTAGGTGCGACAGATTTAACCTCGGGAGTCAGACCATGCAGACTTTCTGCATGCCCGACTACCAGTACGCCTGTGGGTTTTAATCTACGCACCAGTTTCTCAACAATCACTTTTTTAGTTTCTTTATTGAAATAGATCATCACATTTCTCAAAAAAATTGCATCAAAATAGCCTATATCGGGCAGGTTTTCGGTCAAATTAATCTGTTGAAACTTTGTCTTGTCCCGTAAAGCTTTATCGACTGTAAACTTCCCTTCCTGGCTTCGAACACCCTTCAGGCAATATTTTTTCAAAAAATCAGGGGGAATAGTCTCTGTATCTTCTAACGGATACAGCGCATTTTTTGCCTCTTCCAGAACTCGCGAACTGATATCACTGCCGTAGATCTCCCAGTTTCCATTCAAGCCAAAATGTTCAGCCAAAATCATAGCAAGTGAATATACTTCTTCGCCTGATGAGCAGGCAGCACTCCAAATTCGAAACATTTCGTTTGAGTTATACAATTTGAGAATACTATTGATTAAATAATCGAAATGTTTAGGTTCTCTGAAAAAATATGTTTCGTTGGTTGTGAGCAAATCAATCATTACCTGGCGTTCTTCTGGAACTTTGTCAGAAAGAACAATGTCAATATATTCCTGGTAAGACTTTAGATTGTAATGCCGAATTCTTTTCATCAAGCGACCGGCAACCAGAGCTTTCTTCGCTTCGGTCATATGGATACCAGCCCATTGATAGATCAGATCACGACATTGATTAAATTCTTTGTCTTTCAACTGAACCTGAGTCGGTAACCCCTGCAAAGAGAGCTCTGATTTATTCGACATAAATCTTAAAACCGCTCAAAATGATCAGAAGAAGGAGCCTCTGGCTTTTTCTTGGCGCCGCTTGTTTTTTCGGTTGCAACTGTGGCAGTTACGGTACGTTTTTTGCTGTTCGACTCTGACTCATCTACTTTAAAGAATTCCATAGTCTGCAGCAGGCCCTCCGCCTGGCCGTTCATCTGTTCAGCAGTTGCCGCAAGTTCTTCTGAGGCAGAAGCATTTTGCTGGGCAACCTGATCGAGTTGGCGAATAGCTGCATTGATCTGCTTCACCCCGGAATTCTGCTGTTCAGAGCTATACGAAATTTCCTGTACCAGGTCAGCAGTTTTTCGTATATTGGGAACAATTACTTCGAGCAATTGACCGGCTTTTTCAGCGATTTTTACACTGCTACCGGCGAGAGTGCCAATTTCCTGAGCTGCCACCTGGCTGCGCTCTGCTAACTTACGAACTTCCGAAGCTACAACAGCAAAACCTTTGCCATGCTCACCGGCACGCGCAGCTTCGATAGCAGCATTGAGTGCCAGTAGATTCGTCTGATATGCTATTTCTTCAATGATCGTAATTTTCTCAGCGATCTTTTTCATTGCTTGTACGGTCTCTGTAACTGCGCCACCCCCCTGTACAGCTTCTTCTGCAGATTTATTGGCGAGACCATCTGTAACTTTTGCGTTCTCAGCATTTTGGGCGATGGTAGCTGTCATTTCTTCCAGAGATGAGCTCGTTTCTTCGACACTGGCAGCCTGCTCTGTCGAAGACTGGCTCATGTTCTGAGCTGTCTGGTTTAACTGCTCTGCAGCCATGACCAGAGCATTTGAATTATCTTTCACCTCTTGAATAATCTGGGAAATTTTTACACTGGTGTCATTGCTGTATTCAAGCAAGGTGGCAAATAATCCCATGTACTCTCGATTCACACGATAGGTAAGGTCTCCACGAGATAATGCCTCTAAGATCGACAGTACATCATTCAGCCCTGTATCACTGACTTCTATCAATTGATTAATTTTCTCAGAGAGTTCTTTGAAGAAACCTTCTTTTCCCTGCACATCAATTCTGGCACTGAAATCACCATTTACTGCTGCTCCCACAATCTGGCTGACTTCGAGCTCAACTTTTTTCTGTTCTGTTACATCTGCCCATTCAACGACGCTGCCCAATCGACTTCCGCTTGCATCAATAATTGGGTTTGCAATCAGATTAAATTTTCGCCCTCCGATTTCAATAGAAGCCCGATGGGTCGAGGTAAAACTCTGCAGAAGGTTCTTCTGCATTTCAGGATCTTTGTGATAGGAATCAATATTTGAACCCATTATACTGGCTAGATTAAAATTGCCCAACTGTTTGCGAATATCCTGATCGCCGATTTTGAACATTTGCTGAATTGCTTTGTTCATGTAGATCACCTTGCGGTCATTATCTGCCATCATGATGTTTGTTGAGACATTATCAAGAGCTACACGAATTCGTGTGTTCTCATCATTTTTCAGTTTAATTTCATTGGCAATTTTATTTTTCTCTGTTACATCTGCCCACTCAACAACTGTGCCCAGTCTTCTACCTGACTTATCAACAATGGGATTCGCGATAAGTTCAAATTCTCTACCACCCAATGCTATGGAGGTTTTATGCTGAGCGGATAGATTAGAAGTAAGTTGTCTTTGATGAGCAGCATTCTTATGATAGATATCAAAACTCGAACCAATAATCTTGTCTACAGCAAAGTGAGGCATGTCTTTCTGTATATCTGACTCTGCATTTCTCATCATTGCAATTACAGATTTGTTCATATAGATAATTTTTGAATCAGCATCGGCAATCATAATGTTTGTTGATGTATTCTCAAGGGCGGATGCTATTCTTGTGGTAGCGGTTTGGGATGCGGATGAACCATCTCCCAGACTGTTCAATACGAGTGCAAGTATACCAATCACTAAGGAGGCAATTATGCCCGGCATAGTTTGTAAAAATGTTACACCCAGAAAACCAGGTAATACACCGGCCAATACCGTTGCTACAAGGGTACCGACGATTATTGAAATAGTTGTTGAAGTTTTGTTCATTTTAGGTCATCCTGCTTGTTAGAATTTTTGAAATTGTTGCGATTCTACCGGTACTCTTGCTGTCTTGACAGATTTAGTAGAAATATTATTCTCAGGGCTCTGTTCAGATGCAATGGATTTTTTAACACTTTCATGAGTAACTGTAAAATAATTCATGATACTGACCAGGCTCTCTGCCTGACCATTCATTTCTTCAGCTGTGGCAGCTAGCTGTTCTGAAGCAGAAGCATTCTGCTGCGCGACCAGATCAAGTTGTCGAATAGCTGAATTTATCTGGTCAACTCCTGTTTTCTGCTGCTCAGAACTGTATGATATTTCCTGGACCAGATCAGCAGTCTTTTTTATATTCGGTACAATTACGCTAAGCAGATGTCCCGCTTGCTCTGCAATCTGAACACTGGAGATAGCAAGTGAACTGATTTCCTGAGCCGCCCCTTGACTACGTTCGGCAAGCTTTCGAACTTCAGAGGCAACCACTGCAAAACCTTTTCCGTGTTCTCCTGCGCGAGCTGCTTCAATTGCAGCATTTAATGCGAGCAGATTCGTCTGGTAAGCTATTTCTTCAATAATAGAAATTTTTTCTGAAATTAGTTTCATTGCTTCAAGAGTTTCCTGTACAGATTGCCCGCCTTCTTCTGCCTCGCCTGCTGATTTATTGGCCAGTCCGTCTGTAGTTTTTGCATTTTCGGCATTCTGAGCTATCGTCGAAATCATCTCTTCGAGAGATGAGCTTGTTTCTTCAACACTGGCAGCCTGCTCTGTAGCAGACTGACTGATGCTTTGAACGGTAGCACTCAATTGTTCAGCGGCACTTTGCAACTGCTCTGAAGCGTTTAGAACATTTAACATTGTTGAGTTAAGTCGCTCCATGGTTGAATTTAAGGCCTCTTGCAGAACAGTGAATTCCTTATCAAACTCTCCATTTACTCTTGCACCAAGATTTCCCTGTGAAAGTTGAAGAAGTGTTTCACTGATAGCTGCAACCGCCAGTTTTCTGCTGGTGATATCCGTTGCATATTTTACAACCTTGAAAGGATGCCCGTTCATATCCAGAATGGGATTATACGATGCTTGCAGATAAACTTCGACCCCACCTTTTGCAATACGTTTATATTCAGCGACGAGGAATTTGCCACTTCTCAAATGATTCCAGAATTCAGAATATTCAGTGCTCTTCTCATATTCAGAATCGACAAACATTTTATGATGACGACCCTTAATTTCTTCAAAGGTGTATCCCATTGTTTTGAGAAAATTTTCATTCGCCGATTGTATGATTCCGTCCATATTGAATTCAATTACAGCCTGTGATTTCGAGATCGCTTCAATTTGTCCTTTGAAATCTGCATTCATTATTTTATTCTGTGTAATGTCAGAAGCATACTTTACCACTTTAAATGGTTTCCCGTTCGCGTCGAGAATGGGAGAATACACTGCCTGCAGCCACACTTCTTTATTATTCTTGCCGATTCGCCGGTACTCAGCAGATAGAAACTCACCAGCATTCAAGCGCTGCCAGAACTGACTGTATTCTGCACTACCCGATGTTTCTCGGTCAACAAACATAGAGTGGTGCTTGTCTTTTATTTCAGGCAATGTATAGCCCATAGTTGAGAGAAAAATATCATTTGCGTCAATTATGCTTCCATCCATATTAAATTCAATGACTGCCTGAGACCTGCGAATCGCCTGTATTTGACCGGCGAAATCTGCTGACTGTTTTTTCTGTTCTGTAATATCTGTAGCAAACTTGATTACTTTAAAGGGTTTGCCCTTTTTATCAAATACAGGATTATAAGAAGCCTGTAAGTATACGATTTTTTGATTTTTTCCGATACGTGAAAATTCTGCAGAAAAGAATTCCCCGTTTTTAAGTCTTTCCCAGAACATTGCATACTCTTTTGAGACTGCATCTTCCTGGCTTACAAACATTCTATGGTGCTTTCCTTGAATCTCAGACAGAGAATAACCCATCGTATTCAGAAAGTTCTGATTCGCTTGCAAAATAACTCCGTCGAGAGTAAATTCAATCACAGCCTGGGATTTTTCTATTGCCTCTACCTTACTTTGAATTTCGAAAACATTTTTTGTTAGTTTGTTTTTTGAATTCAAAGAAACTGCAAGATTTATAATATTTAAGAAAAAAACGACGCCAAGAGAACCCCAGAATAATAGCCATGAAACATTATTGAATTTCAGTAAATCTAAATAATGAAATGTCACTGCAGATGCAGATGCAACTACAGCAAGTATCAAGACTAACTGGCTATTTACTGAGACATTATTTTTTTGCGCTTTCATTTTGACTTCCGAATTTACCTAACTTTTTTATATCTAATGCTTTATCAATATCAATCAGCAATATGAACCGGGTACCGGTTTTGCCCACTCCTTTTAGAAATTCAGGATGAACTTTTGCTCCTAACCCGGGGGCACTTTCAATGCTGTTCTCTGGGATAGAGCGAACTTCGTCTACCGAGTCTACCAGAATACCGAGTATTTCAGATTCTGTGTCTACTGTAACCTCAAGAATTACTACACAAGTTGTTTTTCCCGGTTGTGTAATTCCCAAACCAAAATATCGGGCAAGATCAATAACGGGTACCACCTGGCCACGCAGGTTGATTACGCCTTTTATATGATCTGGGGCCATGGGAACTTTGGTTAGACGACCATATTCAATAATTTCCCGCACAAGCATAATTGAGATACCGAACACTTCTGCTTTCATCGAAAATGTCAAAAACTGCTGACTTTCAGTTCGTGACTCAGTTTTTAACGGCAGCGTTTCAGATTTTTTTGTTTGGTCAGACATTGCTTGCACTCTTTTTTTGTATTGCTGTTTCAATTAAGCGGGGTACATCGAGAATCAGGGCAACATCCCCGCTGCCTAAGATTGTAGCTCCGCTGATACCGAGTAGATTATCGAATATTTTTCCAAGCGGCTTAATGACCGTTTGCGACTCACCCTCTAAGGTATCGACGACAAGGCCGGCTTTTGCCTGGCCCTGCTTCACAACAATAACAGACTGTTTTTCAGGTTTTTCTGATTCCTCAGCAAAAAATTCATCAAGCCGTAAGAAGGGCAAAACTTCGCCTCTCAAATTCAAAAAGTCACCACCACCAGATAGATCATTTAATGAAAGTTCTACGCACTCGATCACCATATCGAGCGGAACTACATAAAAGTTAGAACGAACAGAGACAAGAAAACCATCGATGATTGCCAGCGTCAAGGGCAGGCGAATACGAAATGTAGTTCCTGCCTGTGGCGTGGTTTCAAGTTCAATGCTACCCCGCATGTTCTCTATGTTCTTGCGAACAACATCCATGCCAACACCACGGCCTGAAATGTTTGTTATAGATTCAGCTGTACTGAGACCCGGCTCAAAAATTAACTGGTAAATATCGTGATCAGTCAACTGGGCATTGGTCGAGATCAATTGATTGGCTCTTGCTTTTTGCAGAATTTTCTCTTTATCGAGTCCGCGGCCGTCGTCTGAAATTTCAATGACGATACTCCCCGTATCATGATAAGCATTGAGTCGGATTGTAGCTTTGCTATCTTTCCCGAGGGCTAATCGTTGTTCGGGTTTTTCGATTCCATGATCAATTGCATTGCGTATTAAGTGCAGCAATGGGTCAGAAATGTTTTCGATAAGATTTTTATCCAGTTCGGTGTCTCCGCCCTCAATCAGCATTTGAATATCTTTATTCAGTTCTTTACTGGCATCGCGGATAATGCGTTCGAACTTGCGAAAGGTTTCGCCAATCTGTACCATGCGCACACTCATGACATTGTCCCGCAGGTCTTCAATCAGTCTGCTCATTGCTCCGGCGCTTTCTTGAATATCGCCAAGCTTATGATGGTCGGCCTGCTGGCGTATTGTTGCGCCTGCAATTACCAGCTCGCCCACCAAATCAATCAGCATATCAAGCTTGGTTGCTTCAATTCGAATAAACCTTTTTTGATTTTCCTGCCCAGTGCTTTTTGTCACAGTGGCTTTGGTGTTACTTTGTAACAGAGACGTCTCTGGCTCAGAGTTTTTTATAATTCTAGCTGGCGGTTCGATTTTAATTTCTGATTCAGAAAGCATGAAATCAAAGACATCCAGAAGTTCTGATTTTGAAATATTTCCTTCAAAGTCTATTTGAAAGAGAAGATAGCAAAGCTGGGGGTCAAAGCTGTCGAGGTCGAGGCGGCTATGATCTACAGTCAGGTTCCGTATCTCACCAAACCGTCCTAGATACCGAATAAATGACAGCGGGTCTAAACCGTGTTTCAGTATATCGGGCTTTAATGAAATTTCAATTTTCCATATCCCGTGAATTTTTTCATCTTCTTCTAACTCTGTGCTGTCAGAATTGCGCTCTGGCTGGGTCGCATCACCTGTCAGACTTGCGAGAATTTCCTGTCCGTTTTGTATAAGACCTGGTGGAACATTTTCACCTTTTCTTGCTTCAATATTAACGAGCTCAGAGATCTGATCATGTGCATGCAAAAGCGCTGAGATTTTTTGCGAGTCTAATTTGACATCGCCAGAGCGAAGAGCATCTAACCAGGTTTCAAGATGATGAGCAAAATCAACTGTTTTCTGAAAACCAAACATACCAGCTGCACCCTTGAGAGTATGCACAGCCCGGAACAAAGAATTTATTTCGTTCTGGTCTGAAGGGTTTTCTTCGAGAGTTAACAGAGCTTTTTCAATACTGACCAGAATTTCATCACTCTCAACCAGAAATGTTTCACGAATTGAATCTAGGTTCATGAAAACACCTCTTTTTTAAGGCCATAGTTCAGTCCGTATTGTTCTCTGTCTCCTGGTTGCAGGTGAACTTTGTCACCAAATAGGCCAACACTGCCAAAGGTCCCTAAAGTCGATAACAGGGCAGAAGAGTGGTTAACGATTCTAAAACCAATTTTATGAGCAGCAGCATACTTTTTCCAATAGAGTAATAATTGAAAACCTGACGTATCGATTTCTCTGTTGCTCGAAAAATCAAGAATAACATTCATTTTTTTGTGAAAATAACTACTTAACGTTTCATGGATATTCACGATATTGCCAAGTGTGAATTCTTCTACTGCAGTTAACTTAACAACTTTTGTTTTATCCATTTTTAACCAACCAGTACATTTTGAGCATATAGAAATATGAGTATTCTTTAACAGTATCGACTTTAGTGAGGTAAATGTAAAGGTTTAATTCTGGACACGTTCAATTTATGGAATCTCTAAAGAACGATAAGTTTTGAAGAGATTCCTGGAAAAACAGGATGTTTTTCTGGCACAGATGCGTGCACTTTCTCTGAAAAAGTTCATAGAGGGACTTTTTTAGACGTTGCTTAAGGAATATTCTAGAGAAAAATAGAACGCGGGGAGGTGAATTTCTACAGAATTAGTTTTTGAACAGCAGAAAGCAGTTTATCAGGTTGAAAGGGTTTGACAATCCAGGCTTTGGCACCGGCTTCTTGCCCTTCTTGTTTTTTATCTTCTTCTGCAACTGTAGTAAGCATTACAATGGGCAGAAACTTGAATTCCGCGTATTGGGATTCATTTTTTATTGTCTTCAGGAAAGTAAGGCCATCCATATTCGGCATATTGATGTCGCATATAATCATGTTTGGCTTGACAGAAGCAAGTTTAGAAAGCGCATCGTGGCCATCGACAGCCTCAACAACGTTATAACCCGAAGTTCTCAGGGTTAAGCTTACGACCTGTCGAATGGATATTGAATCGTCGATGATAAGAATTGTCTTCATAGATACCGTTCGTACAGGTCAAAAACGATTTATAGAAAGTCAAAGCAAAAATTATTTTTTAGTAAACAGATAATGATTCACCATCCATTCTTCTCCATCAAATTGGCCGAAGAGTTCAGCCACTGCCAGAAAAAAGATGCGCCAATATGACCAGAATTTCAAAGCCTGGGAGCCATAGACCTGCTCGAAAATCGGCATGATCTCTGCTTTTTTAGCATCCATATTTTGCAGCCAGTGTTCAGAAGTTTGCGCATAGTGCCGCCCATTCACTAACCAGTGTTTTTCGATTGCAAAATCCCTGGCAAAGTACAGCAATAAATGGTTTGAAGGCATAATTCCGCCTGTAAAGAAATAGCGTGCCATCCAGTCTGTGTCATCCTTATCTTCAAAAAGATACGCGAATGATTTATGGGTGAAGATATGAACAAACATTTTTCCGTTTGGCTTTAATACAGATGAGATTTTCTGAAACATGAGCTCATAATTGCGCATGTGTTCAAACATTTCGACTGACACAATGCGGTCAAATTTTCCCGAGACCTGAAATTTATTCATGTCTTTTGTGATAATCTTAATATTTTTCAGATTTCTGTCTTTTGCGGTTTTTTCGATAAATTTTCGCTGGCTGCTCGAGTTTGAGATCGCAGTTATCTTTGCTCTGGGAAAACGTTCTGCCATGAACAAAGTTAGGGATCCCCAGCCGCATCCCAGTTCCAGAATCTGCATGCCGTCTTTGAGTTCTGCCCTTTCAACAGTTTTCTGCAGCATGATTTCTTCAGCTTCATCGAGGCTTTCATCCCCTTTAGGGTAAAAACAGGAACTGTATTTTTTATGTTTGCCGAGGGCTAACGCATAAAACTCAGCCGGAACTTCATAATGTTGCTCATTCGCCTTGTCGGTTTGAACAGCAATCGGCGAACTCTTCAAAAATTCTACCAGTCTCATAAAATTTTCCTGGTTGCGTTCTTCACTGCCCTGATTTTCTGTTTTCAATCGCAGTTTATTGAGATGGCGGATGCCCCTGCGTATCACAAAATCTGGCAGTCGGTCAGTCTCCAGAAGCCGGTTTGCTAGTTTCCAAATCATTGTTCAGTTCCTCTTATTTATGCCTTTTTAAACCAGGGAACAAACATACTGGTTGTTCTCTGGTACTCTTTATATGCTTCACCCCGGCTGCGAACTGCCTGTTCTTCTGTTGCCGGCACCCCGGTAACCCGAAAAATGAAATAGTAAATTAGTGCCGGTGCAATGACAGCTGCATAGCCATAGGGGGCCATCGAAGCAAAAACCAGCCATCCGGCCCAGACCACGCATTCAAAAAAGTAATTCGGATGCCGGCTGTAATTCCACAACCCTTTTTGACAAACCTGGCCTTTTTCTGTCGAGTTTTTCTTGAATACATGCAATTGCCAATCGGCAATAGCCTCGCCAACAATCCCGATGAAAACAAGGGCTATACCTGCTATTTCAATGAAATGCAGTTCAGTAGCGGGATTCATAACAATCACTAAAAACGGAATGGAAAGTAAAACATCAAGCAACCCCTGCGCCTGGAAAAATATAAAAAATTTGAAACCGATATTGGGTGCCCAGTCTTTGCGCAGTTGCACATAACGACCCTCTTCTTCTGCCTTATAAATTCTGGTAAAAAAAAGATATAACCCGAGTCTCAGGCCCCACATAGAAGCGAGAACAAACATGATTAGATTGCGAGTTCCATTCCCGGGCGTCCCCGGCCAGAATGCATATATTCCGGCGAGAATCATAATCGAGAAGGTCCAACCAACATCGACAATCGCAGCATTTTTCATGGGAAAATGCAGTAACCACAGCAAGGTCATAAAAGTAAAGACAGTGGCCCAGCCTATCAAGGGCAATTGCCAATAAAGAGTTTCCATTCAGTCAAAATACTGATTATTGTCAGTTTTGTCCAATTTTAAGGAAAAAGTTTCGACAAAACTGAAATTGCCTATTGAAGCTGGTCAACATTTACAAAAGGCATTGCCCCACCGGTCACTTTCGGCAGTTGCCCGTTCCATTTTTCAATGGCCTTCAATGTCGCCTCAATTTGCCGAAGCTGCACCAATTCTCGAGTCACATTCCCTTTTTGCAGGCGTAAACCTTCGGCCTCTGCTCGGGCTGAGGTAATTTTCTGTTCAGCTTCGATTTTAATTCTTTCCAAATCTTGTTTTGCTTTCAGGGCAAACTGCTCGGCAGCAATCTTTGATTCAATTGCCTGCACAAATTGTTCACTGAACTGAAAATCGATTATCGACAACGCATCAACAATGATACTGAAAGGTGCCAGTCTGTCACGCAGCTGGTCTCGAATTTCTTTACCCACTTCTTCTCGTTGAGTAATAAGCTCACCGGCAGTAAATTTTGCTGTTACAGCCTTGACTACTTCTTGAACAGCTGGAGATATAATTCTATCTTCAAACTCAAGACCGAGTTCCTGGTATATTTTGTTCACTTTACCGGGATCGAGATGATAATTCAATGCAATCACAGATTGCGTATTCTGTAAATCTTTTGATGCTGCTGCTGAATTAGTTTCTTTCTTTTTTACCTTAACATCGATAGGCACAACTCTCTGCACAATAGGCATACGAAAATGCAGGCCCTCTCCCAGAATATTATCACTGACAGCCCCAAAGTTGAGAATAATACCCCGCTCACCGGCGCCAATAACCACAAACGGATTTAAAACTAAAATTATGACAAGGGCAACGACCCCCAGAACGATCTTGATTACAAGTTTTGATTGTGTACTTACTTCAGCCATACCAACCAACCGTCTGTGCAGATTGCCTGACAAGCATATTTTTTACCGTTGCTTTTACAAATTCAGAGCTCCAGGGTTTAAGATTCCGGCTACATCAATGCTTTTCTTAATGTCTTTTAGAAGCGTAAATGCTTCTTTGCCCATTGCCTTTTCTAAATAGGGTGAGGTCAGCCGGCCAATACCATGATGATGAGAAAGTGTGCCGCCAGATTCAATAATCGTTTCAACAATGCCACGGTGCAATTTTGCAAACTCTGAGAGTTCTTTCTTTGCTGCAGAGTCAGTCATCCGCGAAGCGAAAACAAAATACAGGTTTGCGCCGGTTTCATAAACATGGGAGATATGAACCAGGCAAAACGTATTTTCAAAAGATTTGATATAGGCGCGGGTGTTCTCCCATACGCGCATCAGATTGTCCCAGCGCACTGCAGTTTCCAGGGTATCAATTCTAACGCCTGCATCCATAAGCGGGTCCCGAACATAGGCCGAAGAATAACGCTGTTCAAGCCATTTTTTTACCGGGTAAGACCCAGTGGGCAGACCACCAGATTTTCTGGCTATTTTCTTCATCTGGGACGCCACAAAAGCAGTATAGTCACGATTGCCTTCGACAGTCGCGTACATTAGACACCGTTCACCTGCTGCATAACCGAGCGCTTTTAAGATTTTACCGGTTAAGCCTTTATCTTTATTTTTCATCTTAAAGGCAACATCTGTTTCTTCCCCATCTGAAATTCTAAAAACATGAGGTTTCCCGATTTGCGCCTGCATAATATTGCGCATAGCTGCCACTGAACTCTCAAAGTCTTTGAAAAGAAAAGATAAATAACGCGTGTTTTTCGGATTGTACCTGCTCACACGCATGGTAATTCTGGTAATTACTCCTAAGGTACCCTCACTGCCAATAAACAATCGTTTGAGATCGGGGCCGACTGCAGATGCCGGGATTTCGACAAACTCTAACTTTCCCTTTGGGGTAATGACGGTCATGCCCAAAACCATTTCTTCCATTCGGCCATAACCGGTAGAGGCCTGGCCGGCTCCCCGTGCAGCGGCCCAGCCACCAACAGTTGAAAATTCAAAAGACTGTGGAAAATGGCCACAGGTAAATCCCTGTCGATTGAGAAACTCTTCAAGTGCCGGCCCAAGTACCCCGGCTTCACAGGTTACTGAAGAGTTTTGTTTACTGAAAGATAGAATGCGGTGAAAATGACGCGATAGATCAAGCGAGAGCCCGCCCCGGGGAGTCCTCAAGGCCTTCGTGACAGATGAACCGGCTCCGTATGGGGTTACTGCAATTCTGTTTTTTTGGCAGTATTGTAAGATCTTTAGAATCTGATCTTCATCTGCCGGGTAGGCTACTGCATCAACGATGTGTTCAATTTTTCCTGTGCGCTGCTCGACCAATTCTTCATAATATTTTCCGTAAGAATGTTTTACACGTTCAAAATCGCCCACAGAAATGTTTTCGTCACCACAGATTTTTCGAAGGTCACCCAGATGACGGGCACTTAACTTCGATTTTACTTTCAGCTGAACTGCACTATCGCCAGAGTCTAACTCACCATGGCCGGCATTCAGTGCTTTTGAAAAAAAATCGACATGGGTTTCATTGCTGTGATCGAGAGGTTTATTGGCAACCCCCCAGTGAAATGACTCCCGCCAACTGCCTGTCTTATTATTTATCTCAGATTTTCCCTTTGGTTTACTGGCAGTTTTTTTTGGTGCCGAAGCTTTTGTTTTTTTCACTGGTAATTTTTTTTTTGCAGGCATACTGCTTACTTTTCCTGCAAACGCTATTCGTCAATTATTATTCATTTGGCAGAGCCGCTCTCATTTCGAGCAAAAAAAACACCATTTTCATAACCCTGAATACGATCTGATTTGTCTGCCAGAGCAAGTCGCTTTAAGGCCATGGTCAAATACTCCTGGTTGATCTCACAGCCAAAAAAGTTTCGACCTAATTTTTTTGCGACGACCGCTGTAGTACCTGACCCTAGAAAGGGGTCAAAAACAAGGTCATTCGGTTTGCTGCTGGCTAAAATAAGTTTTGCAATAAGTTTTTCTGGTTTTTGGGTCGGATGGTCTGTATTCTCTGGCATTGACCAGTATGGTATAGTGATATCATTCCACAAATTTGAGGGAGAGGTCATCCTGAATTTACCATCTGCTTCTTCCTGCCAGTCTTTGGGATTCCCGTTTTCACGATAAGGCGCAAGAACTCTTTTCTTCATTTTCACTGCCTCGACATTAAAGAAATAGTTTTCATCTTTAGTTAGAAACCAGATATCTTCAGAGGAGTTCTTCCAGTTTGTTTTTGCACCGCGGCCTTTTTCTCTTTCCCAGGTAATTCTATTTCTAACCTGAAAATATTTTTCAGAAACAAGATGAATAGAGGTTGATGTAAACCAGTCACTGCATATATAAAGAGAACCACCCGGTTTCAAAAGATTTTTTAACCGGGATAACCATGATTCTACATACTCGCTGTATTGCATTATGCTTAAACGCGAAAAAGCAGCATTACCAAATTTTTTATTCAAATTATAGGGGGGGTCGGCAATAATCAAATCTGCAAATTGTTCAGGCAGGTATTCAAAAATCTTTAAGAAGTCATTGTGTGCCAACCGATTGTGCAAAGTAGCGGCAGAAGTTTTTGAATGGATCTCAAGCAGGTCTTTCGAATAGTTTTGAATATCTTCCAAATCAATCGAAAGGGTACGATTTCGGCCTGCTCGTTCTTTTGCCACGTTTATGCATAGAATAGACGAACTAAGCGTCAAATACAATCAAATTGAAACCTGGTTCTTGTAGCAGGTAGCATACTTTCATTTACTGTCCCAAAGAGCCTTAAAATCTGGATTATGGCTGCAAAAATAGAGAGTGCAAATACATCCGCCCGTAAATTTCTGATCACCATTTTAGTTTTTATTGGTCTGGTAGTTACGATTGGTGGTATTACCCGGCTTACCCGCTCTGGGCTTTCAATTGCAGACTGGAAAGTCGTAACCGGTATTGTCCCTCCGCTTTCTACAGAAGCCTGGCAGGCTGAATTTAACCAATACAAGACCACGGTCGAGTATAAGAAATTAAGATCAGGAATGACTTTAGATGAATTCAAGTTTATCTTCTTCTGGGAGTACCTGCACAGAATTGTAGCAAGAATTATAGGACTTCTGGCTTTGGGATTTACATTTCTTTATTTTAGAAAAATTCCTGCACATCTGCGCTGGCATACGATTTTTATTCCCGCAATGGTCATCTTGCAGGGCACCATCGGATATCTGATGGTGAGAAGCGGCTATAAAGACATTCCCCATGTCTCGCACTTCATGCTGGCGATACACCTGGGGCTTGCCTTTATTACGGCAATGTCTGTACTGCATCTTTATTTCAATCTGCTGCCACCTGTATCCCGTCTGCACAATCTTGCGAGGCTGGGCAAAGACCGTAAAAAGGTTATTGCAGTATTTATTGTATTGTCGTTGCAGATACTCTATGGTGCTTTTGTGGCCGGTAAGCGGGCTGGTCTAATATTTAACGAATGGCCATTAATGGGCGGTAATTATGTTCCGGCCGGTTTAATGTCGTTACCCGGGATTTTTGAGAATCTGCTCGCAAATTCAGTGATGTTGCAGTTTATTCACCGCAATCTGGCAATTGTTTTAACGCTGATGATATTTTTCTCTGCAGTGCAAAGCTGGCGAAATCAAGCCAGCAGAGAAATTAAAACTTTCTGGGCAGCCTTTTCATCGCTGATTCTAGTCCAGTTTATTCTCGGAGTCTTGACACTCATTTACGTTGTTCCCACAACTCTTGGTGTAATTCATCAAACGACAGCATATTTTCTGATACTTTTAGGTTATACGGGGCTGTACTTTGCAGTAATTCACAGGGAGAAAGAAATTTAATTGCAATTTTTTCGAGCATTGGTTGTCTAAGTGTATATGGCAGCTAAAAAGAAACCGACAGAAAAGAGCAAAAAAACCATCAAGAGCTTAGATAATAAAAAGCAACCAGCTCAGAAAAAACCAAAAACAAAGGCCGTCAAAAAAGTCGTACCAGACTCAATACCGGCATTTCGGGCTCAAATCGCCGCCAAGAATGCACGTCATCGGCGCAGACTGAAGCGCACCATTCGCTATGAAATGGCAAATTCTATGAGTCATGGTATTGGCGCAGGGATGGCTATTGCAGGAATGATTTTTTTAATCTTCAAGGGAATTGCAGTGCATGAACCTTTGCGTATTGTTGCGTACACGATTTTCGGCTCTTCTCTCACAGTTCTTTACCTGGCTTCTACTCTCTATCATTCATTGCCTTCCCCTCGTGCAAAATCGATTTTTCGTCGCATTGACCATGCCAGTATTTATCTGGCTATTGCAGGCTCTTACACTCCGGTTACATTGATTGCTTTGGGAGGGTCTCTCGGCTGGACATTGTTCAGTATTGTTTGGTTTTTTGCAGCAGCCGGCATATTCTATAAATCTGCTTTCAAAACAGGTCATGAATTTATTTCTGTTTCCCTGTATATTGCAACAGGGTGGATGATTGTCTTCGCTATAGAACCACTGATGGAAAGTGTGAATGCTGCAGGGTTATGGCTTTTTATCTCTGGCGGTCTGGCATACACCCTCGGTGTTATTTTCTACTCACTTGAGAAACTGCCCTACCATCACATGATCTGGCATCTTTTTGTGTTGGCTGGCAGCATTACCCACTTTATTGCGATATACCTGTTTGTGTAGGTTGAAAACCAGCCAGCCTCGAAAGCCTGTCCCATTCTCGTGTCACTGCCTCTTCGACTGAACCCAGACTCTTTTGAATGGCAGCCGCACTGTTCTCTGGTGCGGGCAGGGCTGGCAAAATAGAGATGCGAAATAACCCGCCATAAACCCGTTTTTTCTTTAGATCGATTACGGTTTCAACCGGCTGACCAACAATAGGAATAATCGGTGAACCTGCCGAAGCCGCAATATGAAACCCGCCTTTTCTAAAATTAGCTAGACCCGAACCACGACTGCGGGTTCCCTCGGGAAAGACCCATAAGTTATATTTTGATTTCTTGAGTGCTGAGGTTCCCTTCTCGACGGCCTGTTTAGCAGCTTTTCTGGCATCTCTATCGATCATAATGTTTCCGGTTGCCAGCAGCATGATGCCAAAGAAAGGGACTTTGAGGAGTTCTTTTTTGGCTATGACCACGGTCCTTTTGGGAAAAACAGTACCAAACAGATAGGCATCCATATTCGATTGATGATTCACCATTAATACAGCGGGACACGCTGCCAGATGCTCCCGCCCGGTTACTTCCAGTTTAATTCCCAGAATCTTTAAAGTACCGAAACTCAGGCAACGGGCATAAACCCAGGAGGTTATGGTGCTGCTCCAGAAGATGACCGAGAAAGGCATAAAAACAACCGAGAGAAGGGCTGTGTACAGTCCCGACAAAGCCATTGTAATATAAAATTTCAGTGTCGCCATACCCGAATATAGGTTAAACCAGCGTCAAGTAAAGCAGAATATGGCAAAGGAATTTGAATAGAACTGAAAGAAAAAACTCCCGCACCCAGTACGGGAGGGGGATACTTAAGCAGATCGTTCAGCGAAATATTGAGACTGCAGATCAAAAAACTGTTTAGCAAGCTGCGTATTAGAAATCTGGTCGGGATGAAAATCTGGTTTCAAGTAAGGTATGGCTCCTTGAATAAATCCCCAGGCTAAATTCAAATAGACTGGTGCGGCCTGCAGAATATTGCCAGGTAAATCGCTCCACTTCCATTCTTTATCATTGGCAATATACCAGCCCCAGCCCGAGGCAATAAAAAAGAAGAAGAAAATCGTTGCAGTTGTAAAGCCAAACATCCTCATCGGATAATTGTTATCACATTGTTCAACGTAAACATCATAGGCGACCGACTTGTGTTCAATTTCTTCGGCTGCATGCCACATGAGCATTTTTTTCATATCATCCGGTACCCCTTGCAGAAAAGTGTCTGGGTCTTTCAGTACGACCTCGGCCAAAGTAGCAGTATAATGCTCAAGGGCAGCTGTTACAGACAGGCTTCCCATATCTGCCAATCGTTTTGAACCAATGATGGCGCGAAAGAACGGCTCAAGGTATTTCTCGTAGGCGGCATCTTTATACCACTGCACAAATACATCCACATCAAACCCTTGCTCTTTCAGGGTTTCAAAAAATTTCTGATGCTGCAAACCATGCTGCACTTCCTGGCCTATAAAACCTTTCACCCTCTCTTTCAATTCGGGGTTCTGAATCAGTTTCTCATAATAGCGAACACTGCGAATAAATAATCTCTCGCCATCGGGAAAGACTGAATGCAACGAGTTCAGGAAATGAGTTGCAAATGCATTCCCATTGAACCAATAACGCTGGGCCGTAGAGTCATGCCCAAATTGTACCCGTCGAACCTTAATTTTTTCCTGCTTCTCTGACATTGCTACTCCCTGCACTTTTAGCGCACATATGTTTACTGACAATGTCGTCATATTTCATTTGATTTGTCAATAGAAAAAATACATTTTTTGTGTACTGCCTGTATGCAGACTCAATCTTCCCAATGACCTATGAAGCAAAAACTAATAAATCTGGCTGCGGTGATACTGACATTTTTCAATATAAAATGCAACTCTCTTTTTTATTACCCGTCAAAAGAAGTATTCTATGCGCCAGAAACGAACAATATTGAATACCGTGAAATTTTTTTGAACGTAAATGAATCTGAAAGAATCTGTGCCTGGGTTTTTCCTGTTGAGAATTCAATTGGTACAATTGTGCAATTTCACGGCAATGCCCAGAATATGAGTTCCCACTATTTATCAGTTTTATGGCTGCAGGAACACGGTTTTGAAATTGTTGCTTTTGATTACCGTGGCTATGGTTGTTCTGATGGCGAAGCCAAAAAAGAAAATGCAAGGGCGGATGGCTTTACTCTCGTAAATCATGTTCTGAAACAGAATAAAAAACCTCTATATTTATATGGGCAAAGCCTCGGGGGTATTGTTCTGCAAGAGACATTGTTGCAACTGAGAGAAGATCAAAAAAGAGAAATTTCAGGAGTCATCTTAGAGGGAACTTTCAGCTCCTATCAAAAAATAGCAAACGTCAAAATGTCTGAATCGTGGCTTACCTGGCCTTTCCAGTGGTTGGCATATATTCTGGTCTCAGATACGGGGGCTCCGAATGAAGATTTGTCAAAACTGACATCAAACCGCTTTCTTGTGGTGCATGGCGATCAAGACCCGGTTGTGCCATTTGTCCTGGGTCAGGAAATTTTTGAGAAACTTGGCAGCCCTAATAAACAATTTTTATCTATCAAAAACGGCAAACATATCGATGCTTTTCATCGAGAATTCGGAAAATACCGCCCCGACTTACTTCAGTTTCTGAAGCCATCACGATAATTTTCGTAAGATCGGTATACCTTTTGCAGTAAAGAACTTGGTGTTCTCTCGCTCAGTTCTGGTAAATTAAAAAAATCCAATTCGAGTCCAGTTGGCAATGATTTTAACGTCAAATGGTAGACCTGTACAGTAATTGCATGGTTTGTGATCGTATGAGAAACTTTGATGGCTAAGCGATTGGCCTGTGAAAGTAAAGAATCGAATATACTGGGCAGAAGACTGTATTTTGACTCTGCCGTATTGGCTAACTGCAATAAGGAGGGAGGGCCAAGATGACCTTTGAGAAATTTAAATGATTCATAACGATGAACCCCGAATTGGTTGTTTAGTTCAAGCAGCAGAATAGACCAGCTGACTCTCACTTTCTCTGGCTTTATTTTCGGCAATGGAAAACGAGCATGATCACCATTCTGCCCGGTTCGACAATACTTAAGAAAAGGGCATTTTTCACAAAGCGGATTTCTGACAGTACAGACTTTTTGCCCGAGTTCCATGACCGCTTCGTTCGTTTCTCCCGGCTTTTCACCAGCGACCAGTTGCTGCATAAACTTCTCTGCCTCGTTAAATAGTCTTTTGTCATTTTGCGGTAATTCTTTTCTCAAAAGACGGGCAGCGATTCTGATTACATTGCCATCGACAACCGGAACCTTTAGACCATAACAAATCGACGCGATTGCTGCAGCGGTATAATCGCCTATCGACGGAATACCAAGCAACTCTGGCATTGTCATTGGCATAGTGGCATGATATCGTTCCATTATGAATTTCGCACCTTTTCTAAGATTTCTTGCTCTGGCATAATAGCCGAGACCTGCCCACGCCCGCATCACTTCATCTTCAGTAGAGCCGGCAAGTGTAGATAAATTCGGAAATATCTCTAAAAATTTTTGAAGTTTTGGCAGGGCGGCACTCATTCGTGTCTGCTGCAACGCAACTTCTGCAACCCAGACCCGGTAGGGATTTCTATTGCGACGAAAAAAATGGTCGCTGCGATTCTGTTCGAACCAAAGATGCAAAGCACGATAAAGCAGCTTGATATCTAGCAACTGCAAAGAACTATTGGTTTTCTGGCTCAGTTTTTTTTCCCTTAAAATTAAAAACATAAATCATAAGAGCTGCCATTAAAAAACAAAAACCAGGTATTACTGTGAAAGTTATTTTGATTCCAGAAAGTGCAGATTCACTTTGAATTGAATTCGCCAGAAATCCTGTTAGAGCCAGAACCTGACCAACAATAAATGCGGCAACCGCCATGCCACTTTTATTCATGAATGTAAATATCGAAAAAAATACTCCATCATGACCGGTTTCTGAAATTTGTGCTACGACGGCAGGGGTGTAAGTTAATGCTGAACCAGCGCCTGCCCCGACCAGAAAACTGGCCGGGAAAATACTCCAGTATGGGAGGTATTGAATAAAAAACATTAAACCCACACCAATGGTCATCATGAATTGACCAATTAGCCAGAAACTCTTAAGTTGCACTTTACCGAAATGAATCCAAATCGGAATGCATATACTTGCCGAAATAATAAAGATAGCAGGAACAGCAGAACCGAGGTCTTTTTTTCCCATCACATACTCAGTGAAGTATAATGAAGCTGCCAGCATCACAGATGCCCCAATCTGATTTAAAAAGCTGATTGAGCTGAGCCAGCGCATTTGCCGGTTGGCAAGAACTGTCTTAAATGACTCCCCGAACGAAACAGATACTTCTACTTTTTTCTCTGGCTCTTTGAGAAAAAATAATGGCAATAGTATAATAAATGCAGCCAGAATAGTAACGCCGGTCAAAGAGTCGGTAACTTCCCTTACCAGATTCAGCGGAATGAGTATCGTTAACATGAGTGCACCGGCTATCACCCCTGCATTTTCTGATATTGTTCTGCCTCCGAATAATTTCAGACGAGTTTCCATATTCTCTGATAGCTCTGCGCCCAGAGAGTAGTGAGGCACATATAGAAAGGTAAGTGCAGTAAAGAAAACGATCAACCAGAATGCAAACCAGAACTCCTTATTTTCAGCGGGAGAATACCAGAGAGCCAAAAAAGACAAAGCCAGAACAGGGGCAGAAAAAATAATAAGCCTTTTTCTCTTGCCTGATTTTTTTTTCTGGAAATCGCTGAACCACCCAATAAGCGGATCATTGACAGCATCCCACAATCGGGAAACTAAAAAAACAGTGCCGACAAATGCCGGTGCCAGCAATAGAATATCTGTAGCATATTTGAGTAAATAATTTGCTACCAGAAACTGAAAATAACCGCCGGCAAGAATCGGTGTACAGTATATCCATGGAATCCATGAGAATCTATTTTTCGGCACGTGGCATAAAAAGATTGCAGGCCGAAGTTTCAATCACTTTCAGGAGTTAAACATGCCTATCTCTAAACAGAAAATTGAACCCAAAATACTCTTGAACCCTGCTTCAGGCGGCGGCAATGTCAAAGAAAGAATGGCTCAATTGCAGCACATGTTTCCCAATTTGACACATAGCATATTTATAACCAATTCTGAAAAAGATTTGTATAAAAAAGCAGTCGATTTTGCGAAAACCAAATGTCCACTATATATATCTGGCGGTGATGGAACTCTGGTTATTGTTTTGAATGCACTCATCGATAATCAGCTGAACACTCCCCTGCTTTTTCTAGGAACAGGCAGCAGCAATGATATAGCACTTCATCTCGGTATAAAACAGCTCGAAGCGGCGAGAAATTCCCTCTCACACAAACCGTGCAAAGTTGATATAGGAAAAATAGACACTGCTGATAACCGAACTCATTTTCTAGGACAGGTAAACCTGGGTCTCGGAGCGTTTGTGAATCATTTTGTTGAGCAGAAGAAAAAAAAATATTCCCTTGCCTATCGTTTTCAAGAAGTTGTCGGCTTTTTTGCTATTGTGAAAGCATTTCTTTTTAATTCGGCCTCAATTTACGCGAAACTTGATATTGAATTATGCTCACCACTTAAACCTGAAGTCTTACTAAATTTGAAAACCTTGCAATTAGACAAAAAGAGTCTAATTATAAAAGATCACTTTGATATTATTCTGATGGCAAATATTAAATACTGGGCAGGCGGAAAAATATTCAATTCCCGAGGAAGTATTATCGATGAACAATTAAACTTGATTTTGATTCAAAAAGGAAAATTCTTTAGAATGCTGCGCATTTTACTGGCAGCGGGTAAAGGGAACATAGAGTCATATCTAAAGCCCGGAACCGGGGTGTTTAGTATACCTTTTCGCAAAGCCGTAATTTCTACTGAAAAAAAGTTCTTAATTCAGGCAGATGGAGAACTTTTGTCAGATCATAATGGTTCAAAATATTTTGACAAACTTGAAGTCTCAGTGGCCAATCAAAAAGTAGATTTCTACAGAAATATTGAAATAGAAATATAAAACAATCGAGTGGTCAAAGAACCCGCTATACAAATCATTTTTGTGAATCGTTGCCTATATCCCTTCACAAAGAAATTTTCAGTTAAATGTAATGCTTAATCTTCGTATTCGATCGATAAAAGGTGCAATGTCGTCTCTTCATGCATGACCGGCACTTGAACTTCTACCCCGCCAATAAAATTGCCAGTGAGTTCTGGAATTGCACCCCCATGCTCAAAACGAATGAAGGCCGGAATTCCATTTGCAGCCAACCGTTCTTTGATTATATGACCTTCAAACGGGGTATTGACCCGTGCAATCGTTATAAGCTCCTGGTCATTGTGCGCCGGTGGCAGGCTGCTTGTATTCACAATTCGGATTTTCTTCTCCCCTCTCACAGAATTCACAGGACATTTCGACACCACCACCTAACGAAGCTATTTTTTTCAGACCACCACAAGAGCCATGAATTGGTTTATTTTGAAAAATGACGCCAACTGCCATAATGGTGAACGCCACACCTACAATTAACATTGCAATTAAAATTACTGGTAGCATAGTTACTCCTTAGGTAAAGAAATTAAAGATTCGAAATTTTGGCTAGTTTTTTCGGTGAGAATCCCTTTTTCATCTCGAAGAATCAGCATATATTCCAGATTTTGTAATTCTGCGAGATTCTCTATCATTTCTTTTGATAATGTCATAAAGGCTGTCGCATAGGCATCTGCTGTCAAGCAGTTCTCAGCTATCACCACACTGGCAGCAATAGAATTATCCACAGGATAACCATTTTTTGCATCAACAGTATGTGAATAAAACCTGCCTTCCCATTCAAAGAAGTTTCTATAATCACCAGAACCTGCCATTGCCATGTTTTTTAGCAATAGAATTCTCTGTAAATTGGCTCCCGGCATAGAATTGCGCAAAGGTTTTTCGATTCCGATACGCCAACCGTGCTGGCTGCCCTTTCCCGAAGTTCCTACCACAGTTAGATCTCCGCCTATTTCAAAATAAAGATTGTTTATACCGATTTTTATCAATTCTTCTCGTATAGAATCAATCGCAGCACCTTTTGCAATAGAAGAAAGGTCAATATACATATTGTTTGATTCTTTCAAAATAAAGCCCGGCTTAAATTTTAATTTATTGTAGCCGACAGCTTTTAATGCTTCTGAAATCTGGTGCTGTTCAGGAGGTTTTATGGTTCCCAGCTCTTGTAAATTTTTTTGTATATGAGCCTTTGACCCAGGACCGAACCCCCAGAGATTAACTATTGGGCCTACTGTTATATCATAGCGGCCGTTGGTCAATTTAGAAATATTAACCGCTTCCAGTAAAATATTCTCTAGAGCAGGTGAAATTTTGATCCATTCATTTGCTGCAGCTGAGTTCAATAAAGACAATTCAGAATCGGGGTCGTAAGTTGAATAAACCTTATTCAGTGAAATCAGTTTATTTTCTATTATATTTTGAACATCACTGTTTTCAAGCGAGTCAGCTGAACTGAATTTTGCAGTCCAGGTTGTACCCATCGTTGAGCCTTGTAAAGTAACGTACGGGCGTGCACAAAAACCTGTGAAAATAAGAAAGGCCGCTGTAGCAGCGGCCAATGGAAATTTTATCAATAACCTGGTTCTTACAAAATTAACCAAAGTCATCAAATTTAATGTTCTCAGGTTCTACCCCAAGTTCATCCAGCATTTTCATTACAGCAGAAAGCATCATTGGCGGTCCACAAAGGTAATACTCAATATCTTCGGGTGCCGGATGTTTCAACAGATATTCATTCTTGACCACTTCATGAATAAAGCCTGTGTAGCCGGTCCAGTTATCTTCTGGCAAAGGTTCTGAAAGCGCAGTAAACCATTTGAAGTTGTCATGTTTTGACTGCAATCCGTCGAAGTCTTCTACATAAAACATTTCCCGTAAACTTCTTGCACCATACCAGAAGGTAATTTTTCGTTTCGAATTCAAACGCATCAATTGATCAAAAATATGCGAGCGCATTGGTGCCATACCAGCACCCCCGCCGATAAAGCACATTTCTGCCTGGGTCTCATTGGCAAAAAACTCACCAAAAGGCCCAGAAATAGTAACTTTATCACCCGGTTTAAGATTGAAAATATACGACGACATAATTCCCGGTGGAACATTCGTCTTAGGCGGCGGAGTCGCAATACGGACATTCAGCATAATTATCCCTTTTTCTTCAGGATAACTGGCCATAGAATACGCTCTGAATACTTCTTCTTTCACAACAGATTTATATTGCCAGAGATTAAACGCATCCCATGCATCTCTGTATTCAGGCTCAACACTGATATCCTTATAATCAACTGTATGTGGCGGACATTCAATTTGAATGTATCCTCCGGCTCGAAAATCTACATTTTCGCCGGCAGGCAATTCAAGAATAAGCTCTTTAATAAAAGTAGCTACATTGGCATTTGATTTAACAGTACATTCCCATTTCTTAACACCAAATACTTCTTCGGGTACTTCGATTTTCATGTTTTGCTTGCAGGTTACCTGGCAAGAGAGCCTTTCGCCTTCTTTGGCAGCTTTACGATTAATATGGCTTTCTTCAGTGGGCAAGATGTCCCCGCCACCTTCAAAGACTTTGACTTTGCACTGCGCGCATGTCCCTCCGCCACCACAGGCCGAAGATACGAAGATTTTATTATTTGCGAGTACATTCAGTAATTTACCGCCCGCAGGTACTTCCAGTTTTTTAGAACTGTCACCATTGATCTCGATAACGATGTTCCCTGTGCTGACCAGTTTGGCTCTGGCAACCAGAATCATGCCTACTAAAAAAAGCACGATGATCGTGAATAAGGTTACTCCTAGAACTATTTCAATCATGTCGTTCTCCTATGTTGCCTTTACAGCTGAATTCCTGAAAAAGCCATAAATGCCAAAGACATCAGACCCACTGTAATAAATGTAATACCGAGACCTTTCAAACCATCGGGTACATGGCTGTAGTCCATTTTCTCACGTATTCCTGCGAGGGTAACAATTGCCAGAGCCCAGCCTACGCCCGAACCCAGGCCAAACACGATACTCTCCATGTGATTGTAATCTCGCTCAACCATGAACAAAGTGCCACCCAAGATTGCACAGTTCACAGTGATCAGGGGCAGAAAGATGCCCAGTGAATTATACAAAGCTGGAAAAAATTTATCGAGTGTCATCTCGAGAATTTGAACAATTGCCGCGATAACGCTGATATAACAAATTAAACCAAGGAAAGTAAGGTTAACATTCGGAAAGCCCGCCCAGCTCAATGCACCCTCTTGCAGCAAATGCTTAAAGATCAGGTTATTGGCCGGTACCGTTATTGTTTGTACAACGATAACAGCAATCCCCAGACCAAAGGCAGTCTCGACTTTCTTCGATACTGCAAGAAAAGTACACATGCCTAAGAAAAAGGCAAGTGCCATATTTTCAATAAATACAGCTTTAATAAAGAGACTTAAGTAATCTTCTAACATTAGCTAGCTCCCACCTGGTCTTTTTTCCAGGTTCTTAATCCCCATATAAACAGGCCAATTAAAAAGAATGCACTTGGGGGCAACAACATCAATCCGTTCCCCTGGTACCAGCCACCTTCATTGATGGGATTTAATATCGAAATACCGAATAATTTTCCTGCTCCGAATAATTCCCGCAAAAAGCCTACAGCAATAAGCACGATACTATAGCCAAGACCGTTGCCAATACCGTCGAGAAAACTTAAACCGGGCGGATTCTTCATAGCGAATGCCTCTGCCCTACCCATCACAATACAATTCGTGATAATCAGGCCCACAAACACTGATAACTGTTTGCTGATATCGTACATATATGCTTTAATCACCTGGTCTGCCAGAATCACTAAACTGGCAATAATGGTCATCTGCACGATAATTCGAATTGAGCTTGGAATCTGATTTCGAATTACACTGACAAAGAAATTTGAGAAAGCAACCACTAGTATTACGGCAATACTCATTACCATGGTGGTTTCCATTTTTGAAGTAACGGCCAGCGCACTGCAGATACCCAGAATCTGCAGAGCAATTGGGTTTTCGTCAAAAATGGGCTTGAATAAAACGTCTTTCGCTTTAGCCATTGTTCTCTCCTTTGGTTGAAGTCTCTGCTTTCAACCCGAGTTCGCTACGCAATGTATTGAGGTATTTTCCGAAACCCTGTTCACCGAGCCAGAATTCTATGGTGCCGCTTACACCGCGACTGGTAATTGTCGCCCCCGCAAGCCCATCAATCTGGTGTTTGGCATTGGCAGATTCGTTGTTTACTTCACCTTTGATCACTCTCAATTGCATTTCACCATTCTCTGCAAAAGCCTTTTTTCCCTGCCAAATTTTTTGCCAGCGTGGGTTTTCAATCTCACCACCAAGACCGGGAGTCTCCCCGTGCTCATAGAAGGTGATACCACGCACGGTTTTAAGGTCTTTATCAAGAGATATAAACCCGTACATGGTTGACCAAAGCCCTTTTCCAAATATTGGCAATACAATCTGGTCAAGCTCGCCGGCTGTATTTTTAATCAGATAAATCACATAGACCGATGCAACTCTTTTGATGTCACCGGTATCCACTTTGGGGTCGAGTTCAATATTTTTGCCGGGACTTTTTGCTGCTTTTCGATCATCATAAGTCTTGACATTAAAATCAGAAACAACCTCGCCTGTTTTTATATTGATTGCCCGGGTTTCTATCGTCTCAAAAGTTTTGTTGATATCAATTCCGGGTTTATACAAATCAGCAGCGACAAGAATATTCTTCTGTCTATCTAATTCTTTATTGATTGCCTGGGGTTTACTAAGAGCTACTGCCGCAGCCGATACAACGACTGAGAATATAACACAAAGCAAAAACGCTACCAAGAGGGTTTTTTTAACTGAATCATGCGATGCCACTGCGTGCTCTCCTTCTATTGATATTTGATTTTACTACCATAAAGTCGAAAGTCGGGGCAAACACGTTTGCAAACAGAATTGCAAGCATCATGCCTTCGGGAAAGGCCGGATTGATGACCCTGATTAAGGTCACCATTAGACCAATCAAGCCCCCGTACCAGTATTTGGCAGTTTCTGTCATTGCGGCAGAAACAGGATCAGTAGCCATAAACACCAGACCAAACGCCCAGCCACCAATTACAGCATGCCAGAAGAATGGAACATTAAAGAATAAATTTGTTTCTGAACCAATTAGATTCAACATCGTCGTGAAAACTGCGGTGCTGATAAAAACAGATACCATGATTCGCCATGAGCCAATGCCGGTCAGAGTAAGTATTCCTGCACCTAACAGAGCGGCAAGTGTCGAAGTTTCTCCCATTGAGCCGGGTATAAACCCAAGGAACGCTGCCAACCATTTTGTTGTTGCAGGGTCATAAGATTGTACAAAAGGAAACATATTTTTGAATGCATCGAGAGTTGCCCAGTTGCCAGTGATGATTTCCTGTATCCCGCCAATGCTGGCTTGTGCAAGAGGGGTTGCTCCCGCAAAACCTTCTGCTGCAACCCAGACCGAATCTCCTGAAATTTCCTGAGGGTAAGCAAAGAATAGAAATGCCCGTGCCGTCAAAGCCGGATTCAGGAAGTTCATGCCGGTTCCACCAAAAACCTCTTTGCCAAGTACGACAGCAAATGAGATACCAATCGCAACCTGCCACAGGGGTATAGTGGCCGGTAAGATCAGCGGGAATAGAATCCCGGTTACCAGAAAGCCTTCATTGACTTCATGTTTGCGTACAGAAGCAAAAATTACTTCCCAAAAGCCACCAACAATGTTGGTAACCAGAAACACCGGAACAAAATACAAAGCGCCATGCAAAATGTTCGCAAGATGATTCATCGGGTCAAACGGGAGCCCTAAAGAAACCAGAATCGCTGCTCTCCAGCCCGGTACAGTTTCCAGACCCATACCTGTGATAGCAGCATTTGCCTGAAAACCGGTATTATACAGAGCCATAAACCCGGCAGGAGCCAGAGATACGGCAACTGTAATCATCAGTCTCTTGAGATCAAGGCTGTCCCTGACATGCGTGATTCCCTTAGCGACAATTCCTGGAGTATACAGAAAAGTATCAACAAGTTCATAAAGTGCATGAAATTTGTGCAGTTTACCGCCTTTTTCAAAGGATGGTGCTGCTTTATCGAGGGCATTTCTGAGCATCTTCATAGATAATTATTCTCCCTTTTCAATCAGGTTTAAAGTTTCCCTTAAATACCTGTCATAATTCTGTTTGCCAGGACAGACAAAAGTACAAAGTGCAAGATCTTCTTCGACCAACTCTAAAGCACCGAGATTAGCAGACATCTCTGTGTTGTGCATCAAAAGAGCCTTTAACAGCGGGGTAGGCAAAATATCGAGGGGCATCACTGACTCATACATTCCCACAGGAACCAGTGCACGCTCACTTCCCTCACGAGAAGAGGTAAACGGAAACTTTATTCCCGGCAGCAATTTTGCGACAAATGTGCGTTTCACAGAGAATTTGTCTAAACCCGGTCTCTGCCAGCCGAGTAAAACTCTTTCTCTTCCTTCTTTAATAACACTCACCTGATTGTGGTATTTACCGAGAAACTGATTCGGCTCAGCAGCAATGTGCCCGTTCAAGACCGAGCCTGATATGACACGATTTTCACCTTCTTTTAATTCGCCATTTGTAAGCTGTGATAAATTTGCTCCCAGCCTGGTTCTTAACAAACGAGGTTTTTCTACCTGTGGTCCTGCGAGCGAAATGATTCTTTCTACAGAAATTCTACCGGTCAGAAATAATGAGCCAATCGCAATTACATCCTGATAGCCAATTTGCCAGACGGTCTTGTTTTCACTGACCGGGTCTAAAAAGTGGATGTGCGTTCCGGCAAGCCCTGCAGGGTGAGGACCATCAAATTGCGCCAGCGTCAACCCCGACATTTCCCGATCTTTGAGCACCAGGCCTTCTTTTCGACCAACACAAACGTAAGTCGTACCATCGGTTAATTTGCTCAAAACTTTGCATCCCGCAGAAAATTCATTGAACCGCTGGCCAATAATCATCGATGCCGGCGGAGCCAGAGGGTTGGTATCTATGGCAGTGATAAATAAAGAATGGGGTTTATCAGAAGGATTCGCAACTTTACCATAAGGACGACTTCTCAAAGAAACCCATTGTCCTGATTTCAGCAATTGATCTTGTATTTTTTCTTTCGATAACCCACCAAGTGCATCTTGAGAGAACGTCTCAAAGGTTACCTCATCGTTGCCTTCTACAGATATAACAATTGACTGGAATGAACGCTTCTCGCCCCGATTCACGGCTTTGACGACACCCGCCGCTGGGGAATTATAGGTGACACCCTCTATTTTCTTATCTTCGAAGAGAGGTTGGCCCATCTTAACCCGGTCACCTTCAGTGACCAGCATGGTGGGCTTCATGCCTATATAGTCGCTGCCCAGCAGAGCTACCTCTGTGACAGAACTGGCATCTGACAAACTGATTTCAGGCTCCCCCGTTATGGGAAGGTTCAAGCCCTTACTTATTTTAATGTGCTTGCTTATGCCGATCGATTTATTGGTTACATCATTCATGTCGAGTTCCCGGATGCATTTTTATATGCGATCTATCTCCGTTCTTCTATAATTTCAAGGGCATTCTGTGTAAAAAATACCCCGGATCGAAAAAAACTATATCAGAAAAGCCCGTTATGATGTACAGAATTTTCACCAACATAGTACAGTTTTTTAAGATTTACTGACATCTTCATCATGACTTAAAATTAAGTTCTATAAAATTTCTTCCGTATATTTCAGAAAATTCTGGAGACTCTATTTCGTTGATTTTTGAAGAAAACGGATAAGACCTTCTGTTGAACGATCAAGTATGGCAAACACATCTCTGAATGCTTCAGGACCATGACCCCAGGGGTCTGGAACGTCCCCGGCTTTTGCTTCAAATTTTTCAGTTTCAAACTGCCGCATGAGAAACACCTTCTCTTTACTGACACCAAACTCATGCAACAGAGCGTGGTAATTGTTGGCATCCATTGCAATTAAATAATCAAACTCACGACCGTCTGAAGAAGTCACCGGACGGGAACGCTGCTTTTCAATGCTGACAGAGTTCTCTTTTGCCACTTTGATTGACCCTGAATGCGGGAGCTCACCCTCATGCCAGGCTGATACCCCTGCTGAATCGGCAAAATAGCAGTCTTGCAGGTTCATTTTGGCAATCTTATCTTCAAAGATGCCCTGTGCGAGTGGTGATCGGCAGATATTGCCCAGGCAGACAAACAGTATCTTTTTCATGGCTATGCCAGTTTTGAAACGCCCGCACCGCTGTAAAACGATCTCAATATTCCGATACCAGACAAAATTTTTGAATCTTCATCATTAAGGGCTGGCATGTCTGTATCAAGTATTTCTTCGGGAACACTCGACTGCCACATATCATAAAAATATCGGGCAATCGCCAGCGTGCCCCTCGGCAGGTACATTCTTCCGTCTTGGGCATAAAAAATAGGAATCTGGCTGCTTTTAAAAAAATCAGGAACAGTGAACACTGTGTTTTCAATTTCAAGCTGCATTTCGAGGGTACCTTTTTGCTCATCGGGAAGCGGAAACCTGCCCAAATCCCGCAGCCGAACTTCATTTGTATGAGAAAAATCCCAGGGATCAGAATGCATCCAGCTTCCCGGCTCAAGATACCAGCCTCCTGTTGAATCTACTTTAACAGGTAAATTTTTATGCGGTTTCAATGATGTGACAGTTAAGCTTGGCATTAGGTTTCCTCAAATCTGGCCAGAACTGACCACCCATGTTCATCAAACAGGCCCTCTACTTTCGACATTTCTTCAATAGCAGCTGCACCTGCCTGTAAACCCGGGCGGGTTATATGCTGCCAGGTGACGCGGCGATAAAAACTTTGGACACTTACTCCAGATGCATAACGGGCAGCAGAACTGGTTGGTAAAATATGATTTGTACCAGTATAATAATCACCGGCTGCTACGGGCGCATAATCTCCCAGAAAAATGCTGCCAGCACATTTGATGGCCGGCAATAACTCTAGCGGGTTTTCTGTCTGAATTTCGAGATGCTCGGGGGCGTATAAATTCGAAAATTCAACCGCCTCTTGCAATGAGTCTACTATAAAAATGTACCCATTGCGCTGCATCGCAGCTCTGGTTATATGTGAGCGGGTACCCCTTGACTCAATCGCTTTTTCAAGCATTTCACTGGTTCGCTGTGCCAGGTCCCGATCGGTAACTAGAAGAATTGCACTCGAGTTTTCATCATGCTCTGCCTGCGCAAGCAGATCGTGAGCCAACCAGTAAGGGTTCGACCGGTGATCAGAAATAATCAAGACTTCTGAAGGGCCTGCAAAAGAATCAATGCCGCTCAGATTCTTTTGAGCGACAAAATTCTTAGCCGCCGCCACATAGATATTTCCCGGCCCGTAAATAAAGTCTGCCTGAGAGATTCCGAGCTCAGGAATCCCATAAGCTGCAGCAAGAACAGCCTGTGCCCCACCAGCCTGCAAAATGCCTGTAACCCCGGACAGGGCAGCAACTGCTTGTACAATATCAGAAACCTGCCCGCTTTCTTTTTCAGGAGGGGAAAGCAGTAGAATATTTTCGACCCCTGCAATCTGCGCCGGAATTACTCCCATCATGACGGTCGAAGGGTAAAGCGCTTTGCCACCCGGCACATAGAGTGCTGCACTGTCAAAAGGGACAAATTTATAGCCCAACGTATTGCCAGCGATCTGGGTATCAAACGATGTGGGAATCTGGGCCTTGTGAAACTCTCGAATATTCTGCATTGCAAGAGAAAAGGCCTCCAGAGATTTGGCAGAACTTTTTTTAACTCTTTCTAAAGCCTGCTGCAGGTGATAACGAGTGAGCAGCATAGGCTCTGGTATCACTTTGTCAAATCTAAGACTTGCTTCCCGCAAAGCTGTATGTGCATTCTTTTCAAATGCAGCAGCAAGCGGATGGATTACCTCTTTTATTATATCATCAAGATCAAGAGACTCCCTGCGCAAAATGGAGGTTCGGTCTTTTTCAGACAGATCTTTGAGAGTTTGAATTTGCACCAGAGACATGGAAATTATTCTACCAGATCATCCCTTTCTAGAATACCCTGCTCTTTCATACGGGCTAAAACAGAGGCTACAATTCTTTTCAGGGTACGTTGTGAAATATCAAAGATTTTCATAAGGTCGCGGTATTTCATGCCCTCCATCTTATGCAATATAAAGATACTGCGCTCCTGATCATTGAGATGATCTAAAAAATAATGAACTTTTTTGTGAAAGTCTTTTTTAAGAAGATCAACCTCGCTGTTCGAGTCGCCAGCAGGCTCAATATTATTCAAAGCTTTGGTCATATGCCGAGCCCTGCTGCGAGAAAAAGAAAGACACATATTGCGGGCAACTCGCAGCAACCAGGCTTCTATTCGTCCGGTCGAAGTATCAAGGCGCGGAAGGCGATCATAAAAAAGAAGAAACAGTTCTTGTAGAAGATCTAATGCATCTTCACGATTGCCAATGGTTTTGGCAATGTAATTGAAAATCTTCAGATGGTAGCGGTCGTAGATTTCCCGAAATCTCTCTTCATCAACTGCCGAATGCGCAGTTTTCTTAGGTTCTGTAATTTCAGAACTATTCTGGGTGTTCAAAACCTGCTTATTCATTTACACCCGCAGAATTTATGATTACTGCTTTTCCCAACAGACTCATGGCAGTCGTTTTTTCAATTTTCACGTCAATCATTTCCCCGGTTAGTGTATCGGCATTCTCAACAGCATCTGGGACAGGAAAAATTACCTTTTTGCCGTTGGTCATCCGCCCTGTTAAATGATCTTCACTTCTTCGTGAAACTGATTCAACCAGAACGTTAACGGTACGCCCAATAAATCTCTCATTCATTTTCAGAGATCGTTGCATCTGGGCATCGATCAATCTGCTTAACCGGGAACTTTTCTGATCTGCGGTAACATCATCTTTATAACGGCGGGCAGCAATGGTGCCCTTGCGTTTTGAGTATGCAAACATAAAGGCAGTGTCAAACTCTGCCTCTTGCATTACATCCATAGTTTCTTGAAACTGGGCCTCGGTTTCACCGGGAAAACCTACAATTACGTCTGTACTGATTGCAACATCGGGAACCTTTTCTCTGAATTCCCTTACCAGCTCTAAAAAATTTTGAGCTGTATAATTGCGTTTCATATTGCGCAAAACCTCATTTGAACCAGATTGCAACGGCATATGTACAGAATTGCAAAACCGGGGATTTGAAGCCATTAGTTCAATGAGTTCAAGCGGAAAATCTTTCGGGTGGGGAGAAGTAAAATATATACGAGGAATCTTGGTATGCTCAAGCAGATAGCGAATTAAATCAGTAAAGCGATAGTTCTCAAAATTATACGAGTTTACATTCTGGCCAAGCAGAACAACCGATTGCATACCAGATGCATGTAGGGTATCTATCTCAAGTTTAATCGATTCGGGCGGCCGCGATCTTTCTCTTCCCCGGGTATAAGGTACAACACAGAATGCACAAAAATTATCGCAACCACGCTGTATGGTTACAAAGGCAGTTACTGAATTTCTCTGAGAAGACAGGTGATGTTCAACATTGGGAATCACATCATCATAGGTTTCAGTGCGGGAAAGATGCAGATAAGCCTTTTGAAACTCTGCAGCTTCCTGCTCAAGATTGCTTAAAAACTTGGGCAGATTTCTCAACTCATCTGGCCCCATTACAAAATCAACCGGCAGGTTTTCATACAGAAGCTCTTCCCGCAGATTTTGTGCCATACAACCCAAGATGCCGATCTTAGCCCCTTTTTTCTGCAGATTCTGCATCTGCCGAAGGCGATTATAGACTTTTACATGAGCATTCTCACGAATTGCACAGGTATTCAATAAAATAAGTTCCGCATCAGAAGGCTCACTGACTATTTGACCACCGGTTTCTTCGAGTATTTTACGGGCAATCAGTGAATCATATTCATTCATTTGACAGCCATAAGTTTCAATATAAAATGAATTTGGCTGTTTTTTTGGCACCCTGAGTTTCTGTGATGACATATATTAATATTCCGAGAGGCATACTCTGATTTTGCCTTTCTTAAATCTATATAAAGCCAGAATCACTTGTCAAGAATTATATACGTTTACCCGATCAATTATTATGCGCTGCCCCAGATTTTTATTTAATAGATTCCAAATTTCAGGTTTTAGATCAAAACCTGTTTTATCATTTAGAATTCCCGGAAAAAAAAGAAATCTGGTGATCATTTGTTTTGCGTTTCTGTTGTCAATTTACAGATGTGGCCCCATGAGCGAATCTCACTCACGAACTATCTTAAGCGAAATCAAAGATACCCGCGACGAGATTCTACAGAAACTGGCAGTTACCGATGACGATTGTAACGATTGTGAGTTTTGGACAGTCTGGGATTTTGACGGCACAATTCTGCATGGTGATTGTACTGAAGGCCTGAAAGATGAGAATGGCAGAACCGTTTTCAAAGGCCTGGCAGAGCTTGCCATTGAACGTCAATTTGCCAAAGATTATATTGGTGAGAATGCGGTGACTGATTTTTTTACAGAGTACAGAAGCCGGGAAAAAAAAGATCATCTCGATGCCTATACATACATCGTTAAAATTTTTGCAGGCAGCCGTGAAAAAGATATTCGAACCCTTGCCCGGGAAAGTCATCGAGATCAGTACAAACCATATTATTTTCAAAGTTCAGTGCAAATGCTGCACGGTTTAAAGATCGCTGGTATTCGCAATATTGTAATCTCTGCCAGTGCTGAATTTTTTGTACAGGAGGCAGGCGGGTTCATACCTGTACAGCAAAGTGATATTCACGGAATTCAGGTAGAGAAAAAAGAAGGAATTCTTACCGATCGCATCATCGACCCTGTTACATATGCAGAGGGAAAAGCCCAGCTGCTCAAATCGCTGGTCGAAGCCTCAGGAAAAAGAATATTTCTACTCGCAGGGTTTGGCAACAGCTACGGCACAGATGGCCCCTTTCTGCAGTACATCGCACAACAGAAATTGCCGACTGGCAAGAGTACAGTTCTTATGATCAACGGTGGTCAAGAACCTGTGCAATATGCAGGTCTTTTTCAACGTGTAGAGCAAAAATCAGTACTTGGTAAATAAGATGCAAAGTTCTGGTGAACTGTTTATTTTGATACTTACGTATATCATCCTGTTTTTGCATGGCTTGCAGGGTTTTTCAAAAGAATTACAGAATCTAGGTGCCGATTATCTGAATCGCGGACTCAAAAAAGTTTCGTCAAGTCGTATCGGTGGTTTTTTATTCGGGGCAGCAACTACAGCTGTCATTCAATCGAGCAGTGCAGTCACCTCAATCACAGTTGCGATGGTAGATGCCGGCGTTTTTACATTCCGCAATTCTCTACCAGTTTTGCTCGGTGCAAACATCGGCACGACCGCTACCTCATGGCTTGTTTCATATAAGTTAACCGGTATAGGCCCGGTTGTAATCATACTCGGTACGTTCATCGGAATTTTACCCTACCGCATACGACTCATTGGTAACTCACTGTTTTATTTTGGCTTTATTTTATTCAGTCTGGACCTTATAAGCTCTGCATTGAGACCGTTGCAGAATGAACCAGCAATTCAAGAAATTTTACTGAACTGGAATAATCCCTATGTTGCGGCTCTCGGCGGAATGATTGTGACTGCAATCGTACAATCAAGTTCTGTGGTGAGTGGTATGGCAATTCTGTTGCACAGCTTTGGTTTCATCTCTGTTCAGGAAGGTATTGGTATTATTTTAGGTGCAATCATTGGAACAACGTCAACCGCATTGATTGCCAGTACCCAGTTTAATCGGGCTGCGAAGCTTTCTGCAATTGTAAACTTCATGTTTCATTTCACCGGTGCAGTTGTTCTTATTCCCTTTATTGAGCCGATTGCCTCGCTTGCAAATATGATTGAGACACCAGATGACAGGCAGCTTGCCCTGGCTCATACATTTATAACATTGATGATTTCGATGTCGTTCATCTGGTTTACAAGACAAATTGGCGACTGGGTCTCTTCATGGCGACTCATGTCGAGTGAACCTGACTCTATGCCTCCTGAAGACCCTGGAGTTTCCTAGCGCCGCTTTTTCAATAACCCGCTGGTCAGTAAACACTTTACCAAATGAGTTTACTTCACAATTTGCAATATGAATAAACTTGTTTCGGCACCAATACTTATATTATTGCTGAGTCTCTCTTCTACAAACTGTAAAAAAAATGCCGGGGATCAGTCATCCGCCCCTGACCCTTCAACTCGCCTGCAAATATTTCAAGCCACTAAGCAGGAAAATTTAAAACCAACAATCTGGGACACAGGAGACACAACCATTACCAACGAAGATCGGCTTGATCTTTTTCAATCTCATGTGGCAGACCTGGGAGGTGGCTATATCGGTGTCGGTTCAACCCAGAATTTTTCTCTCGCGGCCTGGGCCAAAACAGAATATATGTGGCTGATGGATTTCACCCGCGTTGTGGTCTGGGCGAACCGGGTAAATATCGCATTTTTAAAAAACGCCAAGACACCGGCAGAGTTCAGAGAGTTGTGGGACAAGAAGTCAGAACAGAAAGTATACACAATACTTGATAAAGAGTATTCTAACGACCCTGAATTGAACGATTATAAAAAAGCATGGAAAATCTCAAACCCGTTTCAGCGCCAGCGCTTCCGCATCGACGACAAGATTCATGCCAAACGAAATACCCAGCTCTGGTTGTACAGCCAGCCGACTTACGATCATATTCGTGAGCTTGCAGTACAAGGGAAAATGATTGCAGTGAAAGGTGATCTACGCGGGCCAACGACAGTGCTATCGATTGCTGAAACGGCCCGTAAGATGCAGATTCCGATTCGCGTTATCTACTATTCGAATGCTGAAGAATATTTTGATCTGGCGGATGACTTTCGCCGCAACTGGCTTGCAGTACCGGTCGACGAGAAATCGAAAATTGTTCGTACAATTTCTGTGCATCGAAATAAATTCCCGTGGGCAGAAGACTCAGATTTCTCGACCGACCGTGGTTTTCATTATGCCATTCAACCTGCGCTCAATTTTCAGGCCTGGTTGAAAAAAGCAAAACCCGGCCTGCGCACCTTCAAAATTCTGCAACGCGGTGAAACAAGCCCAGAGGGATTCACCATGATGAACAGTCTGCCACTGCCTGAAGATATACAGGAAACAGTTTCAGCCGAAGCCAACTCAAGTCAGAAATGATTGGTCAAAGAAATTTTATAATGAGGACAATAAGACAGATTACCGCGGTAACCCTCGGCCTGCTTGTAATTCAATGCAGCTCTGCGGCGAAAAAAGATGCCCCGATAATCTCACAAAAAGTCATTCCGGGAATCCCGGGTGCGGTATTTATTCAACGCATACAGACAGATCAACAGCCTAAACAGGTATGCTTTCACCCGAGTCGCGATGAAATATATGTCACCAATCTGGGAGGCACTGCAGCCAAGTCTACCGGACCTGGCTCTCTACAGATTTTCAAAAAGTCTACGGGTGAGCTGCTTTTTCGTCAACCTGCGATCGCGGCTGTAGAGTGTTTACTCGACCTGAGCGATGAAAATGTGCTGTATTACTCAGACATGTTCAGTGATGAAATAGTCAAATTTGACCTGGTTAACCGAAAAGTTCTTTATCGAGCCTCGATCAAAGAAAACAACATTAGTAATTTTCGAGGGACGAACTACCGCTATATGCCCAAAATTATAGAACCTGACACAATCAACAAACGGCTGTACGTCTCAATGTGGCTAGACGGGGTAAGTGTTATCAACTCAGAAACCGGGGAATTTATTCGGCGTTTTCCGCGTTTTTGTTCCCACCCGCGCGGCCTCATGATTGAAAAGAATACTTTGTTTGTTATGTGCTACGGGGTGCCAGACGGCCCGGGAGAAATTGTACAGCTCGATACAGTCACGGGCCAGGTAATCTCAAGGCTCAATACGGGAGGCTCTCCACGGCATATTGTTCGAATTTCTAAAGAAAAAGCACTGATCAGTAATCTGAATGCCGGGCTTATTTATCTGTATGACTTTACGAAAGGAGCAATAGACAAGTCTTTAAAAACCGGGGCAGCAAATACAATAGTTCTCGACCCGGGCAAAGAATTTGTTTATGTCAATGACAGGTCGCACAATAAAATTTATATCGTGAGTATTCAAGAATGGAAAATCCTTACAACCATAAGCACAGGGCCTTTTCCTACCGGGCTGGATGTCTCACGCGATGGCAGGTTTCTTGCGGTAACTAATTTTGACGACGCAAGTTTTGATCTCTTTGAACTGAAACGTGGACAGCAAAGTATTCAATAATCTATCATATATCACCCTGTTGACTAACAACCTGAAGGGGATGTCAGAGTTTTATGAAAAGATCTTTTCATGGCAGGCGAAAGCTGTCAATGACAGCATGATTGTTTTTCATCTGCCGAATCTTAAACTGGCTCTGGTAAACAGAAGTCTGATAGAACATGAATTTCCTGAAATCAAGAAAATAAAAAATCAAAAGCCAGAATCGAACAATACACTTTTATCTTATAATTTGAGCTCTAAGAAAGATGTCGATGCATGGTTTAAGAACTCTGCCCTGCAACAGGGGAATATCATTCAAACACCAAAAACAACATCATGGGGAAGTTATGCAGGACTCATGCAAGATCCCGAGTATAATTTATGGGAAATAAATTTTACCCATGCAGTATGAATTGAATACACTGGGTGATCTTCTGCAGAAAGCAGAACAGTTTCTCGAGAGAAAAGGTGTTCAAAAGCCGAGGCTCGAGGCCCAAATTATTTTTGCAGCAAGCTTAAATCTCGAAAGAATTCAGCTTTATACCCAGGATGATCGCCCTTTAACAGAATCAGAAATTTTAGATCTGCGTAAATTACTCGTGCGTAAAGGGGATGGTGAACCCACCGCATATCTTACAGGTGGAAAAGAGTTCTACGGTAGAAAATTCACAGTAAATACCCATACTCTTATTCCTCGTCCCGAGACAGAAGAACTGTGTGACCTTGTACTCAGTAATCGACAGCACTATGCAGAGAGTCTAAAAATTCTCGATCTCGCAACCGGCACTGGTTGCATAGGAATCACAACAGCTCTGGAACTTCAAAAAAAAGGGCATAGTATTGAACATCTCTACCTGCTCGATATTTCTGAATTTGCATTAGAGGTCGCTTCTCTTAATGCGACTTTGCTGGAACAGGCAAATATACCATATGAACTGCAGCAATCAGACTGGTTTTCAAGTTTTACAGTTCCGGCACCCAACAGCATTGATCTTATCATTTCAAACCCGCCCTATGTTTTCACAAATGAATATGAAAAACTGGATGCGACCGTAAAAAATTTCGAACCTGAAATTGCTTTGCATGCCGCAAATCTCGATGAAATAATTACCAAAATCGCCAATGGTGCAAAAAAATATCTCAAGCCCGAAGGATTTTTGTATATTGAAACTAACCCTGCTGCAGCCGCAGCGGGTCTTAGAATTTTGAACGAATCGGGTTTTAAACAAACCACTTCGCACACCGATCTCGCAGGCAGGGAGCATTTTATCAGTGGCAGAAATTAATAAAAAAGGCTTTCGAAAATATCTTTGGATTTTTCTAATCTTCTTCATAACACTTACTTTAGGGGTAATTTTCTATATCGCAGAACATGCAGTAATAGCAACAGAAGAAGCCGCCGTGATGTCCATGAAGCCAGTAAAACCAGAAGTTCCCAAAGAGAGGGTATTCAAAGATGTAGCCTGGCAGGGAAAAGTTCACTCTGGAACTTATGACTTATACCTTGCAGAAAAGCCCGACTCAGATTTACTGGTTTTTTTTCCCGGAGGTTATTGGCAGCAGCATAATAAACGACATTTTGCACACATTGGCGGATTGGCAGTCAAAAATGGACTTTCTGCGGTGATTATTCAGATGCCGGTTTTTCCGGGTTTGGTGAGCAGAGTGTTCTATTCGAAAGATGAACTTCGAAAAATAGGGTTTCGCTATTCTCAACAGTTTCTCGAAGAATTTTTTAGAGCGTTACTGAACCAGCTCATTGAGAAAGAAATTAATATTACAAGGCTGCATCTTATGGGCTATGACTCGGGCGGCTTTTATGCATTCATGACAGCTTTTAATGAAAGTACCCTGGGAGTCATAAAAAAACGGATTAAGAGCGTCATTACCTTGTCAGCGATTCTCGATCTTGAGAATACCGAACCTGACTTCAACAACCGCTATATTGAACCTTTTTTTGGAAGTTCACAGACAGTTCTGCAAACTGAATCTCCCGTTAATTTTACAATAAAGCGTAAAATCCCGGTATTGCAAATGACTGCCCAATTTGATATGCCAATGGTGACTTCTGCGTCTCAAAAAATGCATCAGAAACTGCTTGCTGCAGGTATACAGGCAAAACTGGAAGTCATACCTCAATCAAGTCATCAGTCTATTGTTTTCAAATTGGGCAGAAAGTCTCACCCTGCCACTGCTTTAATTGAAGACTGGTTAAAAAATATTTAAACTTACTTTTTTCCACGGGAAATTGGCAAACGTGTATCAAACTGTACCTTTATCTGCGGGCCGGCTTGAAGGTCAGAGTGATCGGTTATATTGTTCACAACGATACTCCCGTTCATCTTACGAAGAATACGATCTACCAGAGTTAATCCTATCCCAATATCTAAAGTAGAGTAGCGTTCATCGACCGTACCATGCAACCTGAAAAATGGTTCAAAAACCAGCTTTTCATAGCCGTCTGGGACACCCAGCGATGCAAAGCGATTCTGGTTCGGAGTATTGATTACACTGATATGCAGATTCTTGTCATCATGATCCATCATAACAAGAATATGAGTTTTAGGTTTAGAATATCGAAACGCATTGACCAGTAGTTCACGAAAGGCCACTTTCAAATATGGTATATGAACTGCAAAATTCTGACCCAAAGTCTGCCTGGTAAACTGCGGCTCTGCAAACTGTACAGGATGAGAATCAATTTGAGAAAGCTCAAAGACATCTTCATATACTTTTCTCAAAGCATCATAGATATCTGCAGAAGACAGTTCTTTCAGTTCAAACCGGGAATTAATGATATCAGAAATCTGGTCAAACTGATCGAAAGTTCGACGGGCAGTATCGGCCTGATTCTGCAGAATTTTGACCAGTTCAGAACTGATAAAGTAACCGTCTTTTTCAGGCAATGACTGTGCCGATAGCAATGGTACCAGAGAGAGCAATCCGCCAAAACCGCCACTTTGACTGAAACTCGTTTTAATATTTGAGAATAAATTCTGATCTATTTTTTCATTCGTTCTTTTTAAGACTGCATCTTTCCAACTTTGCCAGTCAACTTTCTGCGTGTGTAATATTTCCCTTTCATGCATTACTTTGCGTGTAGTTTCCCGAATTTTGCTGATCTCAAAAGCTTTTTCAACTTTGAAAGCAAGCTCATCTTTATTGACAGGCTTTACTAAATAATCATAAACCCCTCGACGAACAATATCGAGTACAACATGAACATCCTGCTCTCCCGAAATTACCAGTAAAACGGGATCACGATTACTCTTCTGTAGCAGGTCAATAAGCTCAGTACCGTCCATCTCTGGCATATAGATATCTGTGATCACCAGGCTAACCGGATTTTTCTGAAATTTTTCTAAAGCGATTCTGCCGTTCATAGCCCATTGAACGTTATAGCCTCTCTGCTCCAGATATTTTATTATGATCGTTGCAGTAATTTCGTCATCTTCTGCTAAAAGAATAGAGTTCACTGGCTCTTCGTTTTTTTGCTCGGGCATTTTCTTAATTCTCTACAACAATACCGAGCAAAAATAACACAAGATATAACGGCAAGGTATTTTCTATATGACCATTATTGCACAGAATTTTTTTTAGCTTTTTGTGAAGTTGAACCGGATAAGTTACATATCTCTTAATTTTACAACCCCGGCCAAGCCCGAAAAATAATAAGCACAAAACATCACCGACAGAAAACCAAAAAATTAGATAAAAAATATTGCCAAGGTGAGTCACTTATTATTAATTGGCACTCAGAGGTAAAGAGTGCTAACACGACTCAAATGTGAGTGTTAGCGGTTGGCCAGTGAAATTGGCAATAATTTTTACCCTAGACAATTGCATTTGACCAAAGGAGGATACTGTGGCAATTAAACCTTTAGGAGATCGGGTTCTTATAGAGCCTGCAAGCGAAAAGGAAGAAAAAATCGGGAATATCTATATTCCAGATACAGCAAAAGAAAAGCCGAACGAAGGAACTGTTAAGTCAGTAGGCGACGGCAAAATTACAGACGATGGCAAAGTTGTACCATTAACCGTAAAAGTAGGACAAAAAGTTCTATACGGTAAATATTCAGGTACAGAGATCAAAGAAAACGGAGTCGATTATCTAATTGTTAGAGAATCTGACATTCTGGCCATTATTGAATAACAAACTTTTTAGGAGGAACACATGGCAGCGAAAGTAATTGAATATGATGAAAAAGCCCGCGCACATTTAATGTCAGGTATAAACAAACTGGCAAACGCGGTAAAGGTAACCTTAGGGCCAAGAGGCCGTAACGTGGTAATCGATAAAAAATTCGGCTCACCAACAATCACCAAAGACGGTGTTACAGTTGCAAAAGAAATCGAGCTCGAAGATCATTTTGAAAATATGGGTGCACAACTTATTAAAGAAGTAGCAACCAAAACAAATGATTCAGCAGGGGACGGAACAACTACAGCTACAATTCTGGCGCAATCTATTGCAAAAGAAGGTCTGAAAAACGTAACTGCAGGTGCCAACCCAATGGATCTGAAACGTGGAATCGATAAATCAATCGAAGAAGCAGTTCGGTACATACAGTCTATCGCAAAAACGATTGATAACAAAAACGAAATTGAGCAGGTTGCAACAATCTCTGCAAACAATGACAATGAAATTGGCAAACTGATTGCCGATGCAATGGACAAAGTTGGCAAAGAAGGTGTAATCACTGTTGAAGAAGCAAAATCTATTGATACCTCTCTCGACGTGGTTGAAGGTATGCAATTTGATCGTGGCTATGTCTCTGCGTATATGGTAACTGACCCAGAGAACATGACTGCAACTTTAGAAAACCCGCTGATTCTTATATATGACAAAAAAATCAGTGCGGTCAAAGACATTGCTCCATTATTGAACAGTGTAGCACAGATGGGTAAACCCTTAATGATTATCGCTGAAGACCTCGAAGGCGAAGCATTAGCGACTATTGTCTATAACACAATTCGTAAGGCGATCAACTGTGTTGCAGTGAAAGCTCCAGGATTCGGAGACCGTCGCAAAGCAATGCTCGAAGACATTGCAATCTTGACTGGTGGTCAGGTAATTTCTGAAGAACTTGGCATGAAACTTGAAAACACCACAGTTGAAATGCTGGGCAAAGCCGAAAAAGTTACTATTGAAAAAGAAAATACAACCATTATCAAAGGTGGTGGTAAAGACAATGAACTTCAAGGCCGTGTAAAACAGATCAAAAAACAGATCGAAGAAACCTCTTCAGATTATGACCGTGAAAAACTGCAAGAGCGTCTGGCTAAGTTAGCCGG
>JAGRNJ010000001.1:118184-150020 GCA_020440825.1 Leptospiraceae bacterium
CGGTGGCGTTGCGGTGATCAATGTAGGTGCAGCAACTGAAGTTGAAATGAAAGAGAAAAAGGCCCGAGTTGAAGATGCCCTTTCTGCTACAAGATCTGCAGTAGAAGAAGGTATTGTTCCAGGGGGCGGATTAACTCTGGTGAAAGCAATTGAAGCTGTTGCAAAAGTAAAACTGAATGGAGACCAGGAAACAGGTCGAAATATCGTTTTGCGTGCATTAGAAGAACCAATGCGCCAGATCGCGGCAAACTCTGGACTCGAAGGCTCACTGATCGTTCAAAGAGCAAAAGAAGAGAAAGGAAATATTGGTTTTAATGCATTCTCACTTGAATGGGAAGACCTGATCAAAGCAGGTATTATTGACCCTGCTAAAGTAACCCGTTCAGCTTTGCAGAACGCAGCTTCTGTAGCTGGTCTGGTTCTTACCACTGAGTGTATTCTGTCAGATAAACCTGAAGCAGAGAAAGCACCTATGGGTGGTATGCCAGGTGGCGGAGGAATGGGCGGAATGGGTGGTATGGATTTCTAATCTAACCATTTATCGTCTCTCAATCAAAACTGCGCGAATCTCGCGCAGTTTTTTTATGTCTTTGCTTGTTCATTTTTAATTGATTCCCTGTGTTAATTAAACTTTTTGCCTTATGGCCATTCGTGAGAAAATATTTAAAGGGGCATCATATATATTTATGACCCTCATGCTATTGCTGATTGTAATCAGTTTTGGCATGCCAGATTTTATCAGTTCATCAGCTGAGTCCAGCAGGCTCAATGCAGCAAAAGTAGATGGTCAGTCTGTTTCTTTACGTGAAGTCGGTATACTCAGAAACCGAATGATGGAACAGTATGGTGCAGATGTTTCTGATGCCATTCGGCCAATGATCGAAAAGCAGGCTCTCGAACAGGCAATATACAGAAAACTGTTCGAAATCATTGTATCTGATTTTCAGTTATACCCAACCGGCAAAGATGCTAATAAAGTATTGGCCCAGTTTTACAAAGACAATTTTCAGGATTTTATAGTAGATGGCAAATTTGACTTCAAAAAATTAGACGAATTTCTCGGCCAGCGTGGCAATTCGAGAATAGAATTTGAACAAAGTTTTCTCTCTGATACTGCATTAAACCGGGGCCAGACCCTATTGCAGGGATCATCTATTGCCTCACAGTATGATATTATCGAAGGTTTGCGGGCAGAACAAACCACAGTCTCATTTTCGGCGGTAATTCTGGAACCCAATCAGAAGAATGACTGGTTAACAAAGAACCTGAATATTTCAGAAAAAGAAATTCAGGAACGGTTTGCCAAAGACTACCTCTCGAAAGATCCTAAAGATACATTATCTGCAATCAAGCGCGAAGCAATTGAAAAATCAATCATGAACGATAAAAAGCCTGAACTGGAAAAAACCTGGGCAGAAGATCTTATTAAAAAATCAAATTCACTGGAAAGTTTGGCAGCCTTGACCGGCACAAAGGTTTACAAGTGGGAAAACCTCTCTATACAAAAAAGTTTTGAGCAGAATAAACCTGCTGGAGCTCCTAATTTTGCTTCACTCGACACCAACCCCCAGTTTCAGTCTGCTCTGTTCACGGCAGAAACCGGTAAACTGCAGAAACCCATTATTGAAGGCGAAAGAACTGTCTTTTTTGTCATAAACAAACGAAATATCTCATCATTACCACAAGTTCAGAAGCTGGTAACCGATAAAGAGCTGCTGAAGAGTACAATTGCTTCAATAGCAGACTATGATAATCGCGAAAATACAAACAAATCTAAACGGTATCAGGAAGCTTTCGGGATAATGATGGAAAATTTTAAGGCCAACGTGCAAATAGTTCGGTACATGAACGATACACCGGCAGTAAATTAAATACGGCTTTTGGGAGTTTTTTAATCTACCCAAAAGCTTATATCAATCAGAAACAGTTATAGATTTTCAATAATTTTCTGAGTAATCTCTTTGGTTGAGAGAGATTTGCCACCATCTTTTTGCAATAGGTCGCCGGTGCGGTGGCCCTGACCTATTGTTTTACGAATTGCAGATTCAATCTTTTTAGCCTCATTCTCAAGCTTGAATGTATAGCGAAGCATTAGCGCGGCAGATAAGATCTGTGCGATTGGGTTCGCAATTCCCTTGCCTGCAATATCTGGAGCAGTTCCACCGGCTGGCTCATAAAGACCAAACGGATGCTCATTGCTGCCCCAGCTACCGGGCGCACCTAGTGAAGCTGAAGCAAGCATTCCAATAGAACCGGTAATCTGGCTCGCTTCATCTGATAATATATCACCGAACATATTCGGGCACAATACCACATCAAACTGTTTTGGCCATTTAATCAACTGCATTGAAGCGTTATCAACATACATGTGCTGCAGTTCAATATCTTTATAGTCTTTATGAATTTCAGTGACGACCTCTCTCCAAAAAACCATAGATGTCAGGACATTCGCTTTATCGATACTGTGCACTTTTTTCGATCTGAGTCTGGCACTTTCAAATGCCAACCGGGTAATTCTTTCAATTTCATATCTTTTATAGATCATGGTATCAAGCGCTTCTTCTTCTGCACCTGTACCTCTTCTTAACTTTGGTTCACCAAAATAAACATCACCCGTCAATTCTCTTAGAATTAGAATATCCAGACCACCCTCAACCAGATCTGGACGCAGAGGAGAAGCATCGGCAAGGTCAGGATAAATCAAAGCCGGTCTAAGATTAGCAAACAACTGAAAATGCTTTCGCAAGGGAAGCAGAGAAGCGCGTTCAGGTTGTTCTGCAGGTGGCAATGATTCCCATTTGGGCCCTCCTACTGAACCGAATAAAATGGCAGATGATTTCTCAGCTAACCGCAAAGTCTCTTCTGGTAAAGCTTTGCCAGTTTCATCAATTGCAGCGCCCCCTACAAGTGCATGCTGAAAGTCCAGCTGTATATCTGATTGAGCAATAACTTTCTCGAGTACTTCAATTGCACAGGGCATAACTTCGGGACCGATTCCGTCTCCCGCAAGAACAGCTACAGTATGTTTCATATTCCAGAATTTTTTATTGATTTACATCGAACAGGTAAATTTCTGCATAGTTAGTACACCAGATGGGAGAAATGCCATAAACATATTTGAAGTATACCGTGGGCAATGGGCACTAACTCAGGAAGGAACCTTTCGTCAGGACCCCTGGTTTATAGTAGCTGGTTCCCAGGTTTTAGACATGGGTTTCGGACGACCCCCGCAGGATTTTTTTGTAAAATCATTACCAGAGGGGGTGATCGTTCCGGGATTGGTGAATGCACACACACATCTTGAGCTCTCCGTTTTAAATAAAAAAATTCCGGAAGGTTGCGGTCTGGCCGGGATGGCAGAGGCCATTTCATCAGAAAGAACCTTACTCTCTTCTGCAACTGCCCGACGCGCTGCAATTGAACAAATTGCCAATGCATTCCAGGAAGGCACCTGGTTTTACAATGATATTTCAAACAATGCCGAGTTTACAGGTTTTCTGCGATCCGTACCGGAATTTACCGGCAACAGATTTTTGGAATTGCTGGGATTTCAATCTCCCAATGATGAGCAGCGAATGCAGATTGGCAAAGAACTCATCGAAAGTGATCATGAAGTTATTTTAACCCCCCACTCTGTTTATGGCAGCTCTCCTGCTATCATGCGGTTTGTAAATGAGTATAAGCGTAGAAGTCTCTTGAGTATTCACTTACTCGAAAGCATGGAAGAGCATGATCTGCCCCATGAACGTGGCGAAATATGGGAATTCCTGAAAAAAATAGGACAGGCTTATCGACATACTGAAATACGTCAAAAAAATCTGCTTGAATATTTATACCTGCAGGGAATATTTTCTTATAAAAAACTGCTCCTGGTACATCTGTCCTCTGCATATCCCTCTGAAATTGATTACCTGTCTGAAGTGGTACCGCATGCAGCCTGGGTATTATGCCAGCGATCTAACGAACATCTGCACATTCAAAGAAAAAACTGGCAGGCACTTCTCAACTCACCTCTTACCATGTTGATTGGTACAGACTCTGCGGCAACCTCGCCCGATGTCTCGGTGCTCAAAGAGATGTACCAGATTCTGAAACAGGGTCAGGTTTCAGAGAGTAGAATCTGGCAGGCAGCTACGTTCTCTGCATACGACTATCTTGAAATTTCTCAATCACATGTCCCGTATTTTCTATATCCCGAAGCTCGCCCGACTTTAGAATCCATTGCATCACATGCTAAAGCAATTATTCTAAGAGGCTGACGTTGCCTGCGCAATGCAAATGCTGAGAACGATGATTGCAGCTGAATTTTCAGAAAGTGTATGAAAAACTGAGACCGGTTTTATCGTGAAGAGTGAAAGTTCGAAATTCAACGCTGCCAATTTGAGATTCTGATTCTTGGGGAATTTTCTTTAATGCGTAGCCAATATCCTGTGTGAATGCATCTTTAATAAAAAAGTACAACGCCGCAGAAAAACTGACTGCCGCCCCTATTCCCATCAAATTTGCGAGATTTTGATAATCATCTTGTCGAGAGGTACTGTCGGCGATCTTTTGCCGATCAAGGGATGTATACAAAGACGGTGAGACAGTCGAAAGTGATGCGAGCATTTCTTCTCGTTCGCGATCTTTCTGTACCAGAGCGAAAATCCCTCCGCCTAGAAATCCCAGTCCCGCATACAACGAACCCTGGAATAAATTGTTGTAAGTTAAACCTAAAAAAACTTCTGGTCGAGGATTATAAAATTCAGCATTGTCGCCTTCGTCAAGTACCGACCGAACCCTGAAAATTTCCCCCGCTTTGAGCTCGACAGGAACGTACTTATCGATAAAGCCCAACCGGGAGATGCGCAGTCGGTGCTTACCGGCGGGTAAATGCGGAATTTTGAGGGGCGTTAAGCCTTTATATTCTACACCGAGATACACCTTGGCTCCAGTGGGATAAGAATCGATATCCAGTTCCCCTGCATTGTCAGAAGTCTCAAGGGTTGCAGAAACTTTCTGCCAGGTATTGTGTGTCAAATTTACAGGCACAGTTTTAGACGGATACCCTTCTGCCTTAAATTCAAGTTCATGTCTGCCTTCTGGCAGCCACTTTGCTTTCAGCGGTGTCTTTCCTAAAAACATTTTATCAAGATATACAGAGACACGCTCAGGCACCGCAGTTACTTCGAGATGAGAACCGGTACCCCCATTTAACTCTTTGCGCAATAACGCGGTTATATCAAACAGAGCATTGACCATTTCCTGCTCTTCAAATTCAATGACTTCTTCAAACAGAATGTCCCGCTCAAAATACAGTTGCAAATCAAGTTTAATTTTCCCCGCTTGCTGAGCTTTGATCTTTGTCAATAAATGAAAGGCAGACGGTACCAACTCTGGTTCAACCTCGGTAGAGCGAATGATTTTCACCGGACGCATCGAGTCGCCGGCAGGAAACTTCACTAAAAATTGTTTGAGAGGGTCTTCGAGTACAGATGCAGAACCCTGTAATGCCGGGTAGGGGTATTCAATCTGTACTGGTCTTTCGATCGCTACTTTTGCAGACCTTTGAATATTCAGCTGGTCTTCTATGAGGCTTATGATCACATTTCTTAAAAATTCCCGCTTTTCGGGCAGGCTCCCGGCCGGTGAATAGAGAAACACCGGATACTCTTCAGGATAGATAATCTTACCGGGCGAGGTTACTTGCGCTGACAAAGAGATGCTGAATAACCCAATAACCATCCCAATTACTGCAAAAAAGCGGAATATTCCACAAAGTAGAGTATAATTCATCGCCGTTCTCTTTTGCAGCTGAAAAGGCATGGCTATACGTCTAAACAGAATAGTCAACGTCAATGGCAAAACTGCTTCATGCAGCAGAGACCATATTTTTTTTCCAGCCGAAAAAAAGCGCTTCTTCACAAATCCAGGAAAGGCTGAGTCCTTTTTTCTGTAACAACTGTAACTGTCGCCAAACCTGCAACGGAATTCTGCATTGTACTCTGTATTTCTGCTCATTTTTTTTGGAATAATCCCGAATAATTGAGTTTCTGAACCTCATGGTAGATACCGGTTGTAAACTGAAATCCCGGTAATTTCCATACAGATAAGCGTCTACAAACAGTTCCATCAGCAAAGCAAACTCTCGATCTCCCGAAAGCCAGTTTTTTGCTCTCACACCTAAAGCTGACAGATTAAATTTTATTAACAGTTCTTTTTCCATGGTATTCTCCTTATATTTTTAGAATACCGGAAAAACTCGATTTTGTTTCACATTTTCACAATTTTTTTACTGCAATTACCGTATTCCCATTGCCTGAATACTCCAGTTTATCGAAGGCAATTTTGGCCATCGCAATACCACGACCGTGAAAACCTGTACCAGCCCCCTGTTCGGTCTGTTGAAGCATGTTGGTAAAATCGAAGCCGTTACCCTCATCAGAAATTCTATAAAAAACAAAATCTGAGCGTAGCATGTATTCGACTTTCACATGCCGGTTTTTATACTCTGCCTGTTTTTGACGTTCGTGTAAAAATGAAAAATATTCTCCTGTCTGCAGCAAAGAACTTTTATGAGCAAAATCAATGGCAAGGTTTCCATGTTCAATTGCATTGATCAGCAGTTCTTTTAAGGCATTTTTAATGATTGTTACTTCATTCAACGACAATCTATGCCTCAAGGGAAGAGTGAGTCTTTCGCTTAACATTTCTGCATTTTTCAGAAAGTTATTCACCGAAAATACAATACTCTCTCTGACCACACTTGAGAGCAACTGGTCTACTGTTGCCGGGGTTGCAATTCCTATGATTGTCTCATTTGTTGAAGTAAGCCGTAACAAAAGGTTCGTTTCTCTGGGTTCTCCCAGAAACTTATGCAAAAAATTGAGAGTCAATTCTATACTGGGATTCAATTCGCTTAATTCTCGCAGTCGTTCACGAATATACAGTTTATTAAACGCTTCTTCGCCGGGATGTTCGGTATAGAGAAGAGTTTCAATACCTTTGCCTATCGCTTCTTTCATGCGTACACCCAGGGCTTTATACAGGGAGCCATTCGCAGATAAAACCTTCAGGTCTTTATCAAATGTAAAAATAATATCAGGAGAAGCTTTGAGAATTTCGGTGGTGAGCTGTTCTGATTGCTCGATTTGAAGCCGGGCATCTGCCAGACTGGTTTCTTTTTCTCGAACCTCAGATCGTAAATCATTGATACGATCTGCAAGTGCAAAAGAAAGCAGTGCAAGCTCAATGCCTGAGCCAATTTGTATAGACCAGCGCGTAAAAAATACATCGGGAATAATTCCCACAGACTGCAGAGTTATCAACGCAACGCCTAAGAGAAAAATAGACCAGGCCAGAACGAAAAAACGGGCAGATTTCTGGCCTCGAAATAATCCCCGAATTCCACTGCTGTATACCACCACGACAAAAATGAGCGCTATACCCATGCAAAGAATAAGTGCAACCCGATATGGTAAAATTTCGAGTACCAGTACAGCCGTAAAAATACACAAAACTTGAAAAGAGCGATAGATTTTTTTCAAAAAGGCGGATGTCCTTTTTATCTGTAGAAACCGATACGCAAACTCTAAACCAGCTAAAGCAGCAAGCGGGATAAAGAAGAGCAGTGCACGCCCGGCCCATACCGTATTCTCTGGCCACAGATACTGGAAAGCCAGACCGTTCATGGTTAACTGGAAGAAACCATAGCACAGAATAAAAACAGAATACACCAGATAATTTTTATCATGAGTAGAAACAGATAAAAATAAATTGTAAAAAAACATGACCACCAGAATACCATAGTAGATTCCCAACAGGAATTGCTCGATGCTGACCTTATTAAAAAAATGCCCGGTTGTATGTGCATAAAGAGGGGCATTCATGCTGCCATCATTGAGTAGTCGTAAATAGACAATCTTGCGGGAAAACGCCATGTCTGTCATAGGAAATGCAGGATTCCGATAATTGGTGGGGCGATCGTTAAATGGGTAAATGTCTCCGCTCTGGTAAATTGCAGCTTCACCGGAATCTGAAGAAAAAACCTGAACAGAATCAAAGACAGGATAATCAAATTCAAGAAACCAGCGAATATTTCGGCTGGTATTATTGACAATTTCCAAACGCAGCCAGAAAACTCCTGAGTAAAAACCCATATTCTTGCGCGGTAACGGTTTAAACTTGTTTTCACTGAACAGAACCCTCGCCTCTGCGTAGGAGGTTTCACTGTTCTCATCGTGATAGTATTGTAAAAACGAGGTTAAATCTACCCCTTTCATTGTCGGTGTCACAAACAACGGACTTACTTCTGCCCGAATAACAGAAAAACCACTGAATAGAAAAGTGTACAGGAATAGTAATTTCTTAAGCATGGAGGGCCGCCGTAAAGACTCGCTGTCAATTTACCAGAGTTTTCCTTTCTGAAAAGTCTTTATCCTGCCATCGTGCTAAAAAAGAATTGACTTCTTAAAGATTGCGATTGGCATATCGTAAATCAGCGGGCTTTGCCCCAACTTCAAATCAGGAGAGATGAATGGAAAAATTCTACTGCCAGGTCGATGGCTTTGAAGAAGAAGATGATCAGTTTGAAGAGGAAGACGAGATTGAAGCGACCGAAATTGTTGTAAGCTATGCTTGTGAAGATTGTGACTATCGCTGGGAAGTTACTTTTGAAGATGAGGAAGATGAAGCTGTAGACGATGTACAATACTGTCCCATGTGCGGCAGTGCCAATACAACGCAAATTTAATCATAGAAACCAATGACAATACGGCACTCTATACTTATAATAATACTGATCACAACGCTGATCACCATATTATCTAATCTCGCACGAGTGACGTTCGAGTTTCTCTGGTACAGCTTCAACATTCCAGTTTTCCATGTGTTCATCTACGGCCTTGTTTTGGGGGCTGTGGTAATGTGGCTGCTTTTGTCTACGGCCCGTACTCAAAGACAGCAAAAAAAACAGATACACAACCTGCAGGGTGCAATTTCATCTCTGCAGGGCGACTCTAAAAGTTCGAAACACTAAAAACGGTTCATATCTTCGATTATTTTATACTCTTCAATTTTCCTGTCGAGAGTTAATCGGTTAACCCCCAATTGACGTGCGGTTTTTGTTTTATTGAACAGGTTGTTCTGCAGAATCATTGATATCATCTCTTTTTCAACCAGAGAAATTACTTCGTGGCGAATTTCCCCTTCTGCTGAAGATTTTATCTTATCTTTCAACCAGTCTTTAAATTCAAAAGCCCCCGGCTCAGAAATCTGAGTTATCGCCTCTGTTTTTACCGGTTTTTCTTCAGGTGGTTCTTTGATCTCTGGAATTGAACGTGGTATACTCCCGGGCAGTTCGATATCATCCACATCAAGCCAGGGCTTATAGGAGAGAACGATCGCTCTTTCGAGAATATTTTCAAGCTCCCGAACATTGCCCGGAAAATCATAGCTTTCCAGTTTTGCAAAAGCCTGGGGAGAGATTCCTTTAATTCTTTTCTGATTTGCCTTGGCAATTTTATCAATAAGATACTGGGTCAGCATCGGCAAATCTGCACGTCGCTCTCTCAATGGGGGAATATCAAGACGGACAACATTCAACCGGTAAAATAGGTCTTCTCGAAATTGCTTTTCGGCAATCATCTTTTCTAGATTGGCGTTTGTTGCTGCAATGATTCTAACATCTACATGATAGACTTTGTTGCTCCCAAGAGGAGAGAATTCTTTCTCTTGTAAAATTCTCAGCAGTTTTGACTGCAGGCGGTAATCCATTTCACCGATTTCATCTAGAAACAGTGTACCTTTATGAGCCTGTAAAACCTTACCTTTTCTGTCATCATTGGCGCCGGTAAACGCCCCTTTTACATACCCGAACAGTTCACTCTCGAGCAAATCAGCCGGGATCGCGGCACAATTGATTTTTACCATTGCAGAATCGCGACGAATAGAGTTCTGGTGTAAGGCAGTTGCAATCAATTCTTTTCCTGTGCCCGACTCACCGATCAAAAGTATAGAGCTTGCTGAATCTGCGGCCATTCGCATTTTTTCAAAAAGAGATGTCATGCCATCGCTTGCGCCGACAATATTTTCAAATGTAAAATTTTTCTGTAACTGTCTTCTAAGGTTAATATTCTCTGATTGAACTTCTGAAGTGCGGGATTCAATAAGATTGCGTATACGAATTGCCTGTGATAATAACGATGAGAGAATCTGGACCAGATACGTATAATCTTCAAAATAGGTTCCCGAAGTATATGGAATCTCCATGCTGAAAACGCCTTGTACCACTTCATCGAGAATGATTGGCGCGGCAAAAAAGCTGATCACTGAAGAATCTTCAAGATTCTTGCCCGATTTATTCAAATATGCCGTATCACTGGCAATGTCACGAATGGAGATCATCCGTTTTTCTTTGAAGACTGTGCCCGTTATTCCTTCCCCGGGTTGAAATCTGCTTTTTTGCTTCTCTTCAGAGGAAAAATTTAAACTTCCTGAAACTGTCAGTTCATTACTGACTTCATCATACAGATAAACAGCAGCACGGGAGAGACCCACTTTTTCCTGTAAGACCTGTATGAACTGTTGAAACAGGTCTTCGAGCACTGCTGACTTGCCGAGAATCATCCCCATCTCAATGAGAATTTCAAGAATATGGGTTCTGTGCTTGAGGCTTGACAATGCCTGCTGGTTTGTCAAAATTTGAGCAGCATAACTGGCTAACAATTCAAGATATTCTTCATCTTCTTTGGTAAAGGCATTCGTTTTTGAAGAGTCTACACTGATAACTCCAAAACTTTTGCTGCCAACCTTTAAGGGTACCGCTAACTCGCTACGGATATCCCCCCGAACTTCAACGTAATGGGGATCAGAAGTTGTATCCCCGACATTCCGGGTTTTCCCCGTCAAAATACAGCGCCCTGTTACACCTTCACCCAATTTGAGTTTGACACTGTCTTTGATTTCCTGGCCAAAACCATGGGCCGACATGATTTCGAGATACTTGCGGTTTTCATTCAATAAAGCAATACTGCCAGAATCTGCCTTAGTAAACTCAACTGCCTGGCTTAGAATTGCATCGAGTAACTTTTCACTGCTTTGCTCGTTTAAAAGAGCGAGAGTAATCTCATGCAAGGCCACAAGGGGATTGTGAAAAGTATGCAACATGTCTGTATAATAAACAAATTTGAGTCATCTCGACAATTCAAAAACCCGTTTTTACAGGGAAAAAAACAGTTTTCACTTCATCGTATATAAGTTTAATGAAACGTGAGAGATTTAATTAAGATTGGCTTGAGTCGATCTCGGGCAGTTTTTATTCTGCTAGGGGCACTTTATCTGGCAGTTTATCTACAGGTATCGGTTCTATTCTTCTTAATTCTTACCAGCAAGATTCAAATGCTTGTCATCAGTGGGTACACCATCGGTACCTTAGGGTTACTTGGTGGCATAACCGGTGCACATTTTCTGGTGGCAGGTAAATACTCCTATGAAATGGGAAATCTTGAGACTATAGGGTTCCCTCGCTGGTTTTATATTACAACTTACCTGATACAATTTGTTCTGGTACAATTAATTTCCTGTCTGGTTGGTCTTCTCTGTTTTCAGATTCTATACATTTTCATTACTTCAGACAATGTAAGCTTCTCTCAACTGGCAATTGTACACTTGAAAACGATTTTAACTGTGTTACCATTACAGGTTATTTCTTGTGCGGCGGGGCTGTGGTACCAGAGCAGAAGTGAGCCGTTTCTACTCATCAAAGAGAGAATATGATTCGTATCAATAACATTCACCTTTATTATCGGCAACATGGTATTGCCTTGCATGCCCTGCGAGGGGTTTCATTGGATATTAATCCTGGTGATTATATTGCTCTGGTAGGACCCTCTGGCAGTGGTAAAAGCAGTCTTATCGCTGCGGTTACAGGGCTCATCTTTCCTTCCGAGGGAGATATTTTTATCGACCGATTCCGAATCAATCGAATCAGCCGCAATGCGAGGGCTAAAATTCGAGCAAAATATTGTGGGATTATATTCCAGTTCTCAGAGATGCCGGGCCGATTTACAATTCGGGAAAATCTTTATCTGTCATGGCTTTCTGCTCACCGGGGAAAAGACCTTTCTGAATTTGAAGAGCGGCTCGAACTGGTTTGTGCAAAACTGGATATTCACCCATTGCTCGAAATTAGACCCGGCAATCTTTCAGGTGGCCAGCTGCAGAAAACAGCTATCGCCAGAGCCATTATAAAAGATGCACCGATAATTCTGGCAGATGAGCCATCTGGTGACCTTGACCCGGACAATGTAAAAAGGGTAAGAAATGTGCTTCAAGAAGAAATTGAAAATGGAAAATCAATTCTGATGGTAACCCATGATGCTAAACTTGCTTCAGACGCACATACGATCTATGAATTGAGAGATGGGCAAATTCACAATGTCTTAAAATGATCTGCGGGGAAAGCCCGACGATTAAGTCAGATCTACATATGCCCGCAGAACATCTGTGTAACTTAAAATTCCGGTAAGCTTTCCTGCATCAACCACTGGCAGAGCCCCAAATTTTTTCTCAATGAGCAGGCTTGCTGCTTCTTTGAGACTCATTTCTGAAGGCACAGAGATAACTCCGCCGGTCATCACATCTGACAGGGTAATCTCTGATTTTAGACCATCAACAGCTTCTTCGATAAATGCCATCGCTGTCTGCAGATTGCGCAAATCGCGATCAGAAATTATACCGATCACATGCCCCGAATTATCTAAAACCGGTAAATGTCGAAAAGTGCCTTTATTTAAAATATCGACAGCTTCCGACAAAATACTGGTTTCGCTGACAGTGACAACATTTGCAGTCATATAATCTTTCACTTTTTTTGACATTTTTAATTCCCCGGGAGCAGCGACTTTGACTCCAAAAAATAATTTTTACCTTTGTAATTTTTATAACGCTCTAAGTCTAGCTTTTGACCTGCAGGAAAGTCTGTAAAGCCTTTCTTCTCAGTATCCTGTAAAGAATAGAACAGGGAATAGATACCTGCGGCAATTGAAATTGCGTATGTTTCGCGTTCGTCTTTCATTCTTTCATAATCGGGAGAAGAATTCAAATGGGCAATTTCGAGATAAGCTGCCACAGCGTTCACATACGTGGGAACCGCCCAGGTTGAAAGATATGGTGGCATCAATTTGGGCAGTTTCTCTTGCGAAGTATTTGCGGTCACATGGAATCCCTTTCGAATGAAGCGCAAAATTTCCTGGCTGGCATAGAAGTTATCACCGCCGCTGCCTTCCCGGCCACCTTCTCGCCGCCATTGCTCTGGCTGGTCTTGCTCACGCTCCCAGAATTTACCAATTGGTCGAAAATCTCGAAGATGAGATGCGAAGGCAGTGCCCTTAGGATTTGTACGGGCAAGCTTCTCCCAACCTGGCTCTTCAGAATAGCTCCAGCTCACCAACTGGTGACGATATCCTCTGAATTTGTCATCTTTTAAGCTTAAGCCGTCTGGTCGTGACCAATTTCCTGTAAAATAAATCCATGAATCGCATAAAAACGATTGAAAGCGATCATAACCATAGGCGGATAAAAACCATAGCTTATAGGGACCATTCAGGAAATTTCTACGAATACTTCGTCGACGTGATTTACTTGCAGAAATATATTCTCTTGCGAGATTATACGTGGTAAACGATGGCGTTACAACGGAAGCGAGCCCTCCGTACTTAGGTGAACCTGCATTCGTTAAATGAACAGTTACGACGAGGTCAGGAGACATATCGTTTATACGACTAATGGTTCCTTTGCGAATTTCTCCAGTTTTTATATCAGGGTAATCGTACAGTCGGTAAGGTGCATTTATATCATCTTTAATTTTTTCATATTGAGTAAAATAACTGTTCTCACGTGATAGAGCAGACCGGATGGGTTTAACATTCCCATCGATTTTGCCGAATTGAGAGATAATGCGCTTGAATTCATCATGTTTAGAAGCATCAAGGGTAAAGCTAAGAATTTCTGAAACCCGCGAACTGATTTCATACATTGCCTCATTTTCCCAGATACCCTTTTTATTTGCACCTTCTCTAAAATGATCGAGATAACGGTGGCTGGTGACATCATATTTATCACCGTAAACAGAATTTGGCATTACATCTCTGCCACCATGCCCGGGATCGAGTACCACGAGCGGTGTAGACAGGTCTGTTCTCTGCTGGGGTTCTTTTGCCCGGCAGTAAATTACCCAGACCAGCGGGATAATCAGTATTGCTGTTGTTTTTCGCCAGTTGAAAATCATTACTTCTTAGATTCAAATATCTGGTTTTCGACGTCTGCCAATTCCCGAGCATAATCAGTTTTTAATTTTGATTTTTCATCTTCATTGCTGGCCATTTCAGTGAGTAAATGCACGCCATGAAAGACTGCCAAGCGGTATGAAGCAATAGAAGCAGCCGGTCTGCCTGCTTTTCTGGCTGTTTCTGCATCTCTCAACTGGCCATAGGCTACCTGCAAGGACATTCTGAATCGGGAAATTGTACGTTCGTTTACCGGACTTTGGGTTTCTTTTATATTCGAAATTTCTGCATCGACTAGTGCGTCAGCAGCTTTACTGAGAATTTCATTGACCCGCTGCGTATATTTCTCTGCAACTTTGGCAAACAGGTTTACAATTGCCGTATGATTTGCATGCAAGGCCTTGTCTGAGGCTATATACTCAGATTTATAGGCTAGCTTAACCCCTTCTTTGTAATCAGCCAGAATTTTATCGAACTCTTCTTGAGCACCATCATCAGGATAGTTGCCCACAACAACTCTCAAGCGATGGATATCCTGTTTATTTTGTTCGCGAAGCTTATTGGTTCTTTCTTTGGCATGATAAATACTCAGCGTACTGGCAGTTTCCTGCCCGGCTTTATCTTCGCCGGTAGATTTGTCTGCCTTCTTATCAGCATCTTGCGCAAATGTTCCCGAAATCGGGAGTAACAGACAGATCAATAAAAATAATGAAGCAAGATTTTTTTGCATACGAATACCTCTATTGCAACGGATTATGGGCAAGCAGCCATGTCAACTTACAATAATGTTTCAGCAGCATTTCCTGTCAAAAAAAAGTTCTTTTCAAGACTGCATATTCGTCAAAATACATTACCTGACTTGAAAACTATGCAGATTTTTTTTAACAAGTTAGACTTTACCGTCTTGCAAACCAGGTATACTGTGTTGCTATGGCTTGTTGCGCTTACGATCTGCACAACGGTCATTTTTGCAGAGGGACCAAAAGCAGTTAAAGTATTTGGTGACTACGGAAAAATACAAACCCTTGCCATTTCAGAAGATGGCAAGGTTCTGGCTTTCAGCAGTGACTACCGGGATGGTAAAGGCGATATCATTGTATATGATATTGAAAAGAATATCAAGAAAATATTGACCCGCAGCAATGCACTCGACAGCCAGCCGGTGTTCTCTCCTGATGGAAACTACATCTACTATTTTTCAAATGAGCAAGACCAGGGCGGAATCTGGAAAATGCCCCGCTCGGGCGGAAATCCTGAGCGCGTTACAGAAGAGAAATACTGGTGTGAATTTCCTGCACTTTCATCTGATGGTAAAACTCTGGTCTATTACAGCAGACGGGCAGGCAGTTATAATCTCTATGAAATTGACCTTGCAACGAGAATTGAGAAAAAAATTACGGATGGCAGTGCCTTTGATTTCGGGCCGGTCTTTATTAAAAATAACAGATCAATAGTTTTTTACTCAAACCGTAAAGACACATTTTCTCTCTATGAACTGAATCGCTCTACAGGAAAAATCAATGAGTTAAATGGTCCGGGCGGCTTCACATTTCAACCATCGACTGATTCTGAAGGAAAATTTATTTTCAGTGTCTCCAATAAACGCGGCAATAATGACATCTACCAGGTTTTTTTAAATTCTACATCTGAACCCAAATTGATTACTCCAGAAAAAGCTCATGACCTTTTTCCAGTGAATGATGCAAAACGCAGGACATTGTATTTCATTAGCCAGCGTGAGGGAGATTTTGGTATTTACAAATTACAGTATTGATTTGCAAAGAATTCAAATATTTCGACGAAACCAGAATTAAAGTTCAAAGACCTGGCTGGCAACTTCCAGTCGATTACCCACCCGCCATGCTGCCCATTTTGCACTGCCGAGTACGTTGACAATTTCCCGGGTCAACTCCGTAGAATATTGTACACAGAATGTCCCATGTGCCTTCATTGTTTCAATTTTACCCTGTGCCTCTCTGACATGCAGAAAAACCGGGTGCTGGCCGCGATATTTGCCAATTATCTTCTTAATTGCGGTGATTTTCTCCCGCAAGACTTCGGCATTCGGCACTTCAAAAAACATATGCAGACTCTTTTGCGTTTTTTCGTTTAACTCGTTTTCATCTTTAATAGAAGAAGCAGTTGCAAAGATTTTAGTAGATTCGCCTTCTCGATGAATTGCTACCCGTAAATCAGCTACAATGATATGCCCTTCGATGAGCAGATGCTTCACCTGTTCATAGAGATTGGAGTACACCCTTATCTGCGTTGAACCGCTTAAATCTGACAACGACAATACATGAAAATGTCCACGATTATTTGACTCCATCTTCACTGCTTCTATAATACCGATAATTGAAACCCTGCGTTCATCACTTAAACCATCATCAATTTCATCAATGGGTAACAGGTTTGTGTGCGGCAAAATTTCGGCATATTTATCGAGAGGGTGCGCAGTTAAATACAGTCCCAGGGTACTTTTTTCATACTCCAATTTTTCTTTCTCTGGCCATTCTTCGACCGGTTCAATCATCAAGTCGGGAGCCGGGTCATCTTCTGCACCAAACAAGGCGTTCTGTCCGCTTTCTCGATCAATTCTTGCTTTGGCCCCTGCCGATATTATCTGGTCAACACACAGGTACAATGCCTTGCGACTAAAACCAAAATTGTCAAAAGCCCCGCCTTGAATTAAAGATTCTAAGAATTTTCTATTGAGAATTTTACCATCGAGCCTGCCTGCAAAATCCTGCAGATCTTTAAAGGGGCCTTCTTCTCTGGCGCGAATAACTTCCAGTGCGGCGGGAGCGCCCAGCCCGCGAATACCCAATAAACCGAACCGCATCGATCGCTCTGACAAAATTGTAAAATAAACATCAGATTCATTGATATCAGGCGGAAGTATTTCAATCTCAAGTTCGCGGCAGGCTTTAATAAAACCCATCAGCTTATCTGTATTGTCAATCTCTGCATCCATAGATGCTTTCATAAATTCTGGCAGATAATAAGCCTTCAAATAGGCAGTCTGGTAGGTAATGAGTGCATACGCAGCAGAGTGAGATTTGTTAAAACCGTACTCGGCAAATTTTGCCATATCTTCATACAGTGAATCGGCCAGTTCTTTTTTGTAACCCCTCTCTAAGGCTCCCGAAACAAACTGCTCTTTAAGCTCGGCCATCATCGCAAACTTTTTTTTGCCCATTGCCTTGCGCAGCTCATCGGCTTTTGACATGCTGAAACCACCCACTTCCCGTGAAATGAGCATAATCTGTTCCTGATAAACCAGAGTACCAAAAGTATCTTTGAGAACGGGTTCTAAAGAAGGATGCGGGTATTCGATTTTCATATGCCCATGCTTACGGGCAATATACTCTTTCACCATTCCCGATTGTAACGGCCCGGGACGGTAAAGGGCAATACAGGCAATTATATCTTCAAATGTTGAGGGCTTCGCAGACTTCAACATTTCTGTCAAGCCCGCACTTTCAACCTGAAAGATCCCTTTCGTAAAACCCTTCTGCAATAGTCGATATGGCTCAGGATCATCTAATGGTAAAGATTCAATATCGATCTTGAGGCCATGTCGACGCTCTATTTCTTTAATACAGTTATCAATGATTGTCAGGTTTTTGAGACCAAGGAAATCCATTTTGACAAGACCGATTTTTTCAAGTGGATTCTTATCATACTGGGATATCACTGCCCCGGTTTTGGAATCTTTTGCAAGCGGGATAATCTCATCGAGAGGATAAGGTGAAATCACAACCCCGGCTGCGTGTTTACCAGGATTTCGCGGAACGCCTTCTAATCGCAATGCAATATCGAGCAGAAGTTTATTTTCAGGCAGCTGAAAGAATTTGGCTGCATTCGGTGATTCTTTTATTGCGTCGGTTAATTTAATACCAGGGGTGTTGGGAAGGTTTTTAGAAATTGCATTGGTCACCGCATAATCAATGCCCAGAACCCTTGCCACATCTTTTACGACCGCTTTGGCTGACAAGGTACCAAAGGTGATAATTTGAGAAACATGATCAGCACCGTATTTATTGATAACATACTGAATCACTTCTTCTCGTCGGTCCCGACAGAAATCGATATCGATATCGGGCATTTCATTTCGATCGGGATTTAAGAATCTCTCAAACAGCAGGTCGTATTTAAGAGGGTCCAGACCTGTAATGCCAATAGAATATGCAACCAGCGAGCCGGCTGCTGAACCGCGGCCGGGACCAACCGGAATTCCCTGAGCTTTCGCATGAGCAATGAAATCTTGCACAATTAGAAAGTACCCGTCAAAACCCATTGAATGAATTACATTCAGCTCATGTTTTAACTGACGCTGGTACTCTTCTGGAACCGAGTTGCCATTAAAATGTCTCTTTAGACCCGTATCAGCAATTTCATCTAAATACTCTCCCAGAGACTGGCCGCGCGGAGTTTCAAAGTCAGGTAAGAGCGGATGTCCGAATTCAAGTTCTACATCGCACATATCAGATATAAGCATCGTGTTATGAAATGCCTCTGACAACTCAGGATAGATCATTTTCATCTCACCTGGCGACTTGACATAGAACTCTGAATTGAAGCCAAACTCCATATGGTCTGACTTTTTTTTGTTCATGCCGATTCTGAGCAATGTATCTTGTGCTTCATGATCATTGCGGGTTAAAAAATGTGAATCATTGGTTAAAACCAGTGGTATATTTATCTGCTTAGAAAGCTGCAATGCACCTTTCGTGACCTCGTGCTGCTCTGGAATTCCGTGATCCTGCACTTCGAGAAAAAAATTGCCCTGCCCGAAGATTTCATTGAGTTTACCGGCCAGTTCCCAGGCGCGTTTATTTTCCTGAATCAAGAGCAGCCGGTTCACCTCACCGGCAAGACAGGCAGTGAGCCCCACGAGCCCCTCTGAATGCGCTGCCAACAGTTCATAATCTATGCGTGGTTTATAATAGAAGCCTTCTAGAAATGCCTTTGAAGAGAGCTTCAGCAGGTTTTTATAACCGGTTTTATTCTTAGCAAGCAAAACAATATGAAAAGCACGTCCATCCGCCACATGTTCAATTTCACGCTGGTCAAATCTCGACCCGGGTGAAACATAGGCCTCAATACCAAGAATAGGTTTTATGCCCTCGCTTTTTGCCGCATTGTAAAAATCAATGACCCCGTACATATTGCCATGGTCGGTAATGGCCACCGAGGTCATGCCGGCATTTTTGACATGCTTCATGAGATCGGGAATGCGAATTGCCCCATCGAGCATGGAATATACTGTATGCAAATGCAGGTGCGCAAAATTTTCAGAATGAGGCAGTGGCTTGACCGATTCCAGATTCTGATTAGGGGACATAAGTCGAAATCCTATTTTTCAGTCGCATAGTCAACCATTCAAAAATTTTTAATATCCTGCAAAATACGGGCGAAACGGGTCTCCGTCTAAACCTTCAGGCAAATACATGGTCAGTTCTTTTTCACCTTCCTGGGGGTCGCGAAAGTTGAGCTGAATTCTATACGACCACCCATTGAATGTCAGTTTGAGCAGCCGGTTGATATCGGTGTACGACGTCTCTTTCTGCGGAGTAGTCAACAGCAAGTTGCTGCATCCGACTGCTTCTGAGTTTTTTTCATGGTAGATCTGCATCATGACCAGGCATTTGTCAGATTGAGCAAGAATGTGTATGTCGCGTTCCGGATTGTCATGATCATATTCGAACCGAATTACCTGAAACTGATCGTCACACTCTACAGGCTTCCCGGTATTCCAGATTAGCTTTCGGTCGTTTTTAATGGCCTTTTGGCGGATTTCCAGTTTTTCGTCAATCGAACTGCAGCCAAGAATTAACCCTGCAGCTAGCAGAACAAAAATGTTCCTGGTTTTCACTGGGTAGAAAGATCGGCTTTCAAGTAGAGTTCTTTTCCTTTCTGCTGCATTTTTTCAAAAATGTGCATATTTTTGGTATCTACCCGGGTACCAATATCATAGAGGGCATTTTCGAAGTCTGCCCCTTCAAGAGATGCTCCTGAAAGTTTGGCAAACCGTAAATCTGCCGCCTTCAAATTGGCCTCGCTGAGGTCGGTCTCATTCAAAAAAGCACCTTTGAGGTTTGCACCTTCAAAATTTGCTCCGCGCAAAGATGCCTTGCGAAAATAGGCATTCTGCAAAGAGGCACCACTGAAATCAACGCCATTGAGGTCGAGACCATCAAGCATGACCGAATTCAGCATTTCACCTTTCAGGTGGCCGTTCGTTTTCAGTTTTTTAAGTGCATTCTCTCTGGTAATCAGTTTTTCAGGAGCCAGACCTGTACCGTGAATATAGTCATCCACCGCTTTAGCAATCGCTGTGATGGCGGTATGTGCATAGTTGGTTCTGCGCTCGGGATAGCCTTCGATATAGTCTTCTAACTCATGAATTTGAATCTGTTTCGCCTCTTCAAGAGTCTTACCTTTCACTAGATCACAGATAATCGAAAGTGAAGCAAGACTGAAACTGCAGCCCGTGGTGGTATACGTCGCTTCTTGAATTATATTATCTTCTACCTTGAGAAAAATTCGATAATTATCACCGCAACCGACATTTTTGAACTCAGAGACCACACTGGCGGCATCAATCTCACCATAGTGCAGCCTGGACTCAACAATCGCATTAAACTTATCGAAATTCATGCCTCAATAATATGATATATAGCTGTCGCTGACTACTTTTTGAGCGGGGGATGACCTACACCGACAACGCCTTTCGTCAGAAAAATTTAGTAAAGAATACCTATGGCTGAAGAATATAAACCCCGCCAATGGCCACAATCTCATCTACAGCTTTTTCTTTGATGAATCTGGGCGAGTATCGACCAGAAAAACCAACCAGTCGGGCATTTTCAGGGATTGAGATTGAAAAAGCACGGTCTTTCTTTTTTCCGTAGACAGGCGAAGTTCCCAGGTTAGTCACAAATTCTAAGCTCGATATTTCATCTTCTTTTGAACTGGAGAAAGTACCGTTAATTTTTGTGATAAATTCACCCTTCTTCAGTTGAAACTTATACAAACTGCCATGCATGCCGCCTTTTAATTTATTGCTTTTACCACCTTCACAAACGGGTTGCACACCAATAATCGATGAATCAAAATACAATCTGATTTCAGAGAGAACATTGCAGGTTGAACTGAATTGTTTGCCGTTTCTGGCGCCATACATTCTGGTTTTTTTACGGCCTGAATCTGCCAGCACGGCTGAGAAAGAAACCAACAGACAAATTATCAATAATCTTAACTTCATGTGACAATTAAGCAATCATTACGCAGTTAGACAATAAAAAATATTTTTAACCAGCCGTTCTTAATTATATTGAGATATGCCCATAATCACCCTGCACACAAACATTAAATCAACCCCAAAAATTGTCTTTGATCTTTCCCGCAGTATCGACCTTCATAAGATTTCAACCGCAAAGACAAATGAAGATGCAGTAGCAGGCGTCACCTCGGGGTTAATTGGTTTGGGTGAATGGGTAACCTGGCGGGCAAAACATCTGGGGGTTTACCAGCAGCTGACATCGAAAATCACTGAATATTCGAGGCCAGATTATTTTGTTGATGAAATGCAAAAGGGAATTTTTAAGCGGTTTAAGCACCAGCATCTTTTCAAAGATTTGGGTGATACAACTTTAGTGACAGATATTTTTGATTATGACTCTCCGCTCGGTGTTTTGGGTAAAATTGCAGATATTGTATTCTTAAAAAAATATATGACGCGCCTGCTATTGCATCGAAACCAGATCATTAAAAATTATGCAGAATCGGGCCAGTGGAAAAATATCTTACCGGCAGACGATTCTTAAACAAAAAATAATTAGAGGGTACCTCTAAAAATTGACTTTCCGTTTGCTCTAAACCATTTGGGCTTAGAAAAATCAGGTTTCTCGAGTTGACTCTGAACATTTCTGCAGAATAAAAGCGTCGAATTCTCTATTTCAGCGTCAAATTACGGTGAGTAGAAGAGCACAGTCTATTTTATTTTGCGGGATATGCGCAATCGTCTATTTAGCACCATTAACCCTGTCGGGTAAATCCCTACAAAAAACAACCGCCAATTTAATTTCTATATCAGAACTTTTGTTGCATTACCCACAATATGAAAATAAAACTGTAACGGTAACCGGCAAAGTATTTGCAGGTAAAAACAGTATACAGTTTATAAATGGCCAGCCAGTCTCATTCAGGTCAAGCGGACTCATTTGCACTTCACTTTACTGCACTGAACGCAATGCATGCTGCAACCAGTGTTATTCTCAGATGAGTGTCGCAGACAATGATGCAAAAGACAAGACCTTGATTGCCGGCTCAATTACCCTGCAGGGGGTTTACCAAAACCGGGAAATATCATGTCAGGGAGACAATTGTGCGGTTACCTGTTCCCTGCCCGAAGGCTCGAGTGTAAGTATCACAGGGAAATTTTACAGCACGGGAACTGAATATAAAGAGTTTCGAATCAATATAGAAGAAATGTATGTTATTGATTGACAAAAGAGCCGTTCGATTTACTAAACGATGTGCAGAAGCCGAAAGTCTCCTCTATACATAACAGTCCAAAAGGTATTGAACAACCATTTTGTTTACAGATTATGAATCATAATTTTCAGCAAATCGTTCTGATTTTTACATTATTTTGTTTTGCACTGGCTTCTCAAAACGAAGCTCAACCAAATTATTCTAGCAGTGAAATTAATTTATCGCACATAGATTCCCATGTTCCCGATGAGCAGAACTTTCGTAATTATCTGCAGAGAGATTTACGCAGCTATTTTATAAAAGAGTACAGATTTACGAAAGATGTACAGATCGAATTTACACTCTTGCGAGAGGGGGCAACCCAGGTCGGGGTAAGTCTGCCAAAATTTTACATCTGGGTCATCATTTCAGATAACTCCAAAAATTTAGAAGGTGCGATAAGAGCAGCAGCTCTCGATAAATCTGAATTCATGGTTACAAACTTTATTAACTTAGATGAAATAAAAAATAATCCATCCGTTTTAAGAACAGTTTTTCCCGCTGCTGTCTGTAATAAAATTGAGAGAGAATTTTTAAAGGAATAGCAGTTAATTGAATTGTTTTCTTACAATTTTTCGCACAACCGATTGAACATTTCAAAAAAATTACTCTACAGCTGCGAGCGGTTAACGGCTATTATAATATAAATTAGAATTTTCGCTATATCTAAAAAGCTTTCGATGGCGGTATGCAAAAAGATTCAACCATAGCCCTGCCCAATGAACTTGAAGAAGCTTTTCAGGAAATTAAAAGAGGCTGTGAAGAAATTTTACCAGAAACAGAGTTTCGCAAAAAGTTGTTAAAGGCTAAAGATTCAGGCAAGCCCTTAACGGTCAAAGCGGGGTTCGACCCTACCGCACCAGATCTTCACCTGGGACATTCGGTTTTGCTTAATAAACTGAAAATATTTCAAGATCTGGGTCATGAGGTGCATTTTTTGATCGGTGATTATACCGGTATGATTGGTGATCCCACGGGCCGCAGCGAAACCAGAGTCGCCTTGACCCGGGAAGAAGTGAATAAAAATGCGCAGACCTATAAAGAACAGGTTTTTCAGGTTCTGGATGAAAAAAAGACAATCATTCGCTTTAACAGTGAATGGCTGGGAAAACTCAACCTCGAAGATATTCTGGGACTGACAGCACATTATACTGTAGCCCAGTTGCTTGAACGAGATGATTTTTCAAAACGTTATTCGGGGGGGCAGCCAATTTCATTGGTTGAGTTCATGTACCCTTTGATGCAGGGGTATGATTCCGTGGCAATGAAGGCAGATGTTGAGCTTGGCGGTACTGACCAGAAGTTCAATCTGCTGGTTGGTCGACAACTGCAGGCAGCTTATAATCAAACACCACAGACTGTGATTACACTGCCGCTATTGGTTGGGCTTGATGGCGAAAAGAAGATGAGCAAGTCTTTCGGCAATTATATTGGTCTTAAAGAGCCAGCGCTTGAGATTTATGGCAAGATCATGAGCATTTCAGACGATTTAATGTGGAACTATTACACTTTGCTCTCTTCTCTGACAGTGAAAGAGATTGAAAAACTGAAAGAAGAAATGTCAGGCGGAGCGACCCACCCCAAAGTTATAAAATCTGCCCTCGCAGAAGAAATCGCCGCCCGGTTTCAGGGAATTGAAAATGCGAAACGCGCAAAATCAGAATGGGAAACCATTCACAACCCTGCTGCGCGGGGTATTCCCGACGATATTCCGGAGTTTAAATTACAAAAAATGCCAATACCGGCTATACTCAAAGAAGCGGGAATGGCTGCTTCAAATTCTGAAGCAAAACGTCTTATCGAGGGTGGCGGCGTTTATAGCCTTAAAGACAACAATGAATTTAAAATTGAAGATCTAAAACTCGAACTGAACACGGGTACTCACTTGATTCGAGTCGGGAAAAGAAAGTTTGCTCGAATTATAATTTTGTAGTTTGATTAGATTTATGTTTTCTTGAATTTCTGAAAATCAATACGGGCAATCGCAGGAAAAATTATAAAGTAAGCAAGACAGATGCTCAAAATTCCAAGCGCTGCCATAAAACCCAATGATGCCAGACCATTGTGGGCAGAAAGAGTCAAGGAGCCAAAGCCCACGACCGTGGTCAGATTTGAGAGTAAAACAGCATTGCCCGTTTCGCTCATCACTTTATGTACATTCTGCATTCCGTTTTCGCGCAATCTTCGAAAAAGATGAAAACCATTATCAATGCCCACTCCCAGCAACAGCGGAATAGCAAGAGAATTGATATAATTGAATTTAAAAAAGACAGAATCAGAAAATCGCGAAGCGATAAACAATATGAACAATGTAAAACCCATGCCCGTTAAGAGCGGCAAACCGATCAGAATAGAACCGTGAAGAGAGCGACTGAGGGCGAGAATCAAAATAATAACAACCAGCAGAATTAAAAAAGAACCGATTTTGATGTCATTTAAGATAAGATCCAGAATATCTGAGAGAATCAATGAATCTGATATTCCCTCTATTTTTGAAGCCTGTGGGCAATTTTTTACAGCATACTCAGGATCAAGACACAAGTGGCGAAAGTCATCTGCAAAATCGAGTACCCCCCGAGGAGCAAGCTCAAGATTCTCAGGATGCAAATAATGAAAATATTTATTCTGGCCGTTTTTATCTGTTGCCAAAAATAAACGTCGAATATGGTCGGGAATGTCTTGAATTCTTAAGGTTGTGTGAGTACTTAACCAGATACCATTTTCAATTCTGCGAAACAATTCAGGTTCTTCATTTCGATTAATGAGCAGTCTTACCGACTTCAAGAGAGAATTGATTTTATAGATAACCGGTGCTTTCTTCTCACTATCAATGGGATAAAGAGAGGTAATATTCTGGTTTAAGCCGGTATATTCAGATTTTCTATCTTGAATTGCCGTGGTTAACAATTTGAGTTTTTCGACCGTATCGGTCACATAGATCATCGGGTTTCCGTGCTGGTCAACGATTGAAGCAAGTACCTCATCTGCCTGATCGCCAGTTGATGAAACCGCATCGAGGCGAGCAAAATTATATTCGAATTTAATACTCGTAATGAAGAAGATGCCAGAGAATGAAAGAATAGTAAAAAGAAAAACTGCAATTTTGAAAACTTTAAAGTTACCTGGCACCATTTTGATCATGGGGTTCAACGAGCGGGAAAATTTTTCTGTCAGATAGATCAAAGGCGGGAAAAAAATAGCAAACGAGATCAAAGTAGTGATTACTCCCAGAAACGCAATAATTCCGAATTCTGAAAATGCCTTAAAGCCAGAAAAAGCGAGAGTCAAAAATGCAGCAGAGGTCGTAAGAGCGCCTAAGCCTATGGAGCTCAAGATACTCGACATAGTAAGCGCAACAGCTTCGCTGATTCCCTGGCCTGTTATGCGCTCTTCTTTATACCGGGAGTAGAGATGTATGCCATAGTCAATACCCAAGCCCAACAAGATTGCAGTTAAAAACGCACTGATCAAGTTCACACGCCCGATAATGAAAAAGGTCAAGGCAAAGGTAGTCGTTAAACCAAGTAAAAGCGGCAACCCAATGACTATTGCAGCCCGCATTGATCGAAAAAAAAGAATCAATAGACTTAACAATAAAAGAACAGTGAGAATTGTCGTCTTCCCTATATCTTCGGCGATGATTCGGTTTTGCTCCATCTCGAGCATGTATCGCCCTGTAACATAGTGGCGAATATCCCCGGCCTGTACAAAAGGAACTATTGATCGCGAAAGGTGTTCATAAAATGTCTGGCTAAAGGCAATATTGGTAGAAACTCTGCGCGGTTTAATAAAGACTGCAATTTTTTTATTCTCTTCATCCAGAAAATAATTGGTACGGTGATATTTTTTTCTGTATTTCTGTAGAATATCGCCAATATTAAATTTTACTTCATCTGTGTTTTCTATATCAATCAAATAAGGATTTAATTTACGCTGTTCGAATTTTATTTTATCTTCAAGACGATTTGAAATTTTGAGCAGGTCGTTATAATCCAGATAAAGCATCGCATGGGAGCGCACAAAATCTGTCGGCATTTCATGATATACCTCAAATATATTTTCTTTGAGAAAAGAATCTGCCATAAGAAAATCGCTGAAATCGGCAGCGATATGTTCCAGTTTTTCTGCATTCGGTTCATCAACTTCAAAAATAACAACAAAGAAACCTATACCGCCGAGAAGCGACTCGAGATAACGTAAATCGTGTACACTTTGGGTATTTTCTGGCAGCAATTTACCCAGATCTGTTTCAACGGTTAAACGGGTTGTGTAGTAAACTGAGACACTTAAGATTACGAGCCATAAAAGCAAAAACGCCGTTTTAAACTTTCTTGCATAATGGGAAACTCCCTGCCAGAATGAGTACCAATGGTCATTTGTGCGTGTGCGAAGTGACACAGAATAGCTACGTTAAGTTCAGTTAGCGGGTCAAGTGAATTCATAGTGATCGAAAAGTTCAGAAGGAACAGGAATTTCCCGGCCATTGTTGCACAAAAGTGGTTCACAGTCAACGTCTGCCACAATGCCAATGCAAACTGCTTTTTCAATTTTCTCGGATGGTGCAGTAATCACGAATACTGCGAGATCTTCTGCCGCAGAAAGAACAAACTGGCTAAACTCCAGATCTGGAAATTTTACTTCATCATGAATTTGAAATTTATTGAGATCAATCTCCAGCTGAACGTTATTCTTTGCTGCAAGAACTGAAAGTGTTTCATAAACAGAATCACTCTGGTCAATCGAGGCTTTCCCTTGCAGCAAAGGACCCTGCAAAGCCGGCGTCGGGCAGGCATATTTTTGACGCACTTCATCACTGATTTGTTTATTTTCGAGAAGTTGCCGTAATGCATAGTTTGAAGCGCCGACTTTTCCCAGCTGCCAGATTTTATCACCCCGGGAAAGATCTGTCGATCGAGGAATAAAATTGTCTATAGTGCCGAACAAAGTGAGGCTTAAATACAATTTGGCGGCAGAGGTAGTGTCTCCGCCCATCAATTCAATGTTATATTTTCCCAGTTCGTGCAAAAGAGCAGTCATGAATATTTCCTGCCCGCCATTTTGTTGAAAAAAATCGCGCGGTGCCGAGAAAGCTGAAAATGCAAAACGCGGGGTCCCGCCCTTGACAAAGAGATCTGAAACATTAACCGCAACCAGTTTACGTGCAATCTCGGGCAGTGAACAGTATTTCAAAGAGAAATGAACATCTTCAACCAGAACATCTTTTGCGACGATAATTCCGTTCGAGGGAAAATCTCTAAGGGGAATAAACGCCGCATCATCACCAATTCCTATCTGCCCCGGTTTCTGTCCGGCAAGCTGCTGAAGTTTTAGATAAAAATTCTGTTCTCGGGAGAGCCCCATTTAACTCTTACTGATTTCAATTGAACGTTTGATGGCTTCATTCACCGCATTTTGTACAGTCGATTCAAAGCCACCTTTTTTGAGAGCAGATATTGCGGCGATAGTGGTTCCGCCGGGCGAGGTAACATCGTGAATCATTTCCTGTGGGCTTCGGGTATCTTGCCGCATCAATTCAGCAGTCCCGCGAATCGTAGCAATTGCCAGGCGCCTTGATGTATCTCGCTGCAAGCCGGCTTGCACCCCTGCATCTTCCAGTGCAGCTGCCATGAGCTCAATATATGCAGGGCCTGAACCAGAAAGTGCTGTCACAGCGTGCAGATCTGATTCTTTGCTCACTTCGACTATTTCCCCGATACATGAAAAGAGTTGCAGACAAAATTTTCTGATTTCAGATTCTACTAACTTACCGAAATAAATTCCACTGATTCCGAAACCAATTCGAGCAGGAGTATTCGGCATAACCCGTACGATGTTTCCCTGATAAACCTGTTGCATGCTCTCAGTTGAAACACCAGCAGCAATCGAAATTACGGTCTTGGCGGATGGCATTTCTTGCAATACTTTTGTTATTTCGACAGGTTTAACGCAAAGAAGAATGGCAGGGGTTTGTATTTTTGCTAATTGGGATAGTCTTGTGAAATTCTGGGGAAGTTCACCAGAAAAATAAGGATCAAAAACTGAAATCTTCCAGTTCTTTTGAGAGAGAAATTCTGCAATTGCAGAACCCATCTTTCCGAAACCAACGATTGTAACTTCATTTTGCATTTTTCTTGCCGATTTTTTTGAAAACCCCAATTGGCTGACCCAGAATAACTTTCTGTTTTTCTTCGAGTTCCAGTAATTCTGCAATATCCTTTTCAAACAATAACATTACCGTACTGCCCATTTCAAATCTGCCTAATTCATCGCCTTTGTTTATTTTTTTGGGAACTTCATATTTATGTTCCCTGCTGAACCGAAACCAGTTATTCGTTGCAATCTCATTATCATAGGTAACTAGAATTCTACCAACAGAAGTTGCCCCGACCTTAACAACTGCAACGAGTCCAAACTCGGTTTTTATAAAAGTTATCAGTCTTTCATTGCGGGAAAACAGACGATTGATCGTATTGACGGCAATCTGGTTTACCGGGAATAACTTACCCGGCTGGTAGTAGTATCCGAGAATTTCACCAGTCACCGGTGTATGAATTCGATGATAATCAGAAGGAGACAGATAAATTGTACAAAAACAGCCTCCCTGGAATTTTTGAAGATAAGTGTTTGTACCCAGCAAATCTTCCAGTTTAGATTCCATTCCTTTGCTTTGAATCAGGGTGCCCTTCTCAAGGCCACCGAAAGTCAACACTCTGCCGTCTACCGGAGAGATAATCGAGAGAGCATCATCGGCAATACTGCGGGCACCATTCTTCAATGCCCGGGTAAAAAATTTATTGAGAGTTTTGTAATCTTTCAGTTCCAGTTCAGCTTCTTCAACGTTAATTTTATAAATTCTGGCAAAAGCAAGTAAAACCGGAATCATTATAAAACGCGGCATCTTAAGACCGGCGATTAAACCAAAAAGCTTGGAATATGTATTCTTGGGTAAAATCTTCAATATTAATAAGTAAGTCTGTATGGCAATATCATGCCGATGCGGATATCTTTTGAAGAATTTTTTTGTCTCACTGGCTACCACACCAGAAAGCAATGCCACTGCAATGAGATTGGGAAATGCCATCGCTCCGTTTGCGATGTCTGAAAATGCCCAAACAACATTCACATTTTCAATCATCCCTCCCACAAAGATCAAAACAACATATACTAAACGGTAGTAGTTAATTAACTTTCCCCCGCCCAGGTATACCAGAGCCCGGTCAGAATAAAAATACCACCCGACTATGGTTGAAATCGCAAAAAAGAAAAGCGCAATACCAACTAACCGACGGCCCCATTCTCCCATAACATCTGCAAACACAGCACTTGTCAAAACTGCCTTGAATTGACCCGCAGACCGCCCGAAAGAATCCTGAATACCTGTAAAAATTTCGGTTCCGGGATTTGCAGCCATGTATTGTGAGAAGCTTTTTGTTTGCGCAACGAGACCTTCTACATTTACTGTGCTTCCCGCTGCCGATTCGAGTATCGACACCCCCGACTTTTCAAGCCCGGTTATCACAACCAGACCAGTCAGAGTACAGATAATGAGTGTATCAATAAACGGCCCGAGCATAGAAACAAGGCCCTGTTTTACGGCAAAATCTGTTTTGGCCGATGCATCTGCAATGGGCGAAGAACCCAGACCTGCCTCGTTTGAAAAAAGCCCGCGCTGTACTCCGGTTTGAATGGAGAGCAGTAACAAACCAATCCCTCCGCCTGTCAGAACCGGCAAAGGTTGAAACGCGTACTTGAAAATTAAACTGAAAGCTTGAGGTATCTGCTCAAAATTTACAAACAGAATGTAAACAACCCCGGCAATGTAGACTGCCGCCATAAAAGGAACAAAAACCGATGCCACCTTACCGATTCTTTTAACCCCACCGAGAATTACAAGACCGGCCAATAAAGCGACGATTGAAGCTGTATAATTTCGGGGAATCCCGATCTCTGGCGCAGATAAGACTGACGCTGCAGAATTGATCTGGACCATATTCCCAATGCCAAAAGCCGCAATCAGCGTCATTACAGCAAAAATGATACCCATTGGGCGCCAGCCTAAGCCCTTTTCAATGTAATACATTGGCCCACCGGCAAACCCAAATTCAGTTGATTCTCGGTACTTTACCGCAAGAACCGCTTCTGAATATTTTGTTGCCATCCCGATAAAAGCAGTGACCCACATCCAGAACAGAGCACCGGGCCCACCGACCAGAATAGCTCCCGCTACCCCCACAATATTGCCTGTTCCCACTGTTGCACTGAGAACAGTACTCAATGCATGAAAATAAGAAATGTCTCCCGCAGACTGGCTTGCCGAAATAGCCTTGCGACCCTCTTCGCGGTCAGCTGCACCTACGGCAATTCGACAGCCGAAATAAAAGAAACGAATTTGTAAAAAGAACAGTCTTAAGGTTAAAAATAACCCGACCCCAACCAGAAGAACTACCAGCGGCAGTCCCCATACATATTCGCCCATTACTTTTAACCAGTCCATTCTGTTCCCGTGAAAATCACCAAGACTCGTCATCTTAACAGAATGACAAGTTTAATAGTGCTTTCTGCTAAACCTGACCTAATCAAAAAAAAATTAAATTGTAATACAACTATCTTTTAGGGAACCTCTGAAAAAGTCCCTCCATGCACTTTTTCAGAGGAATTTCCGCGCTAAACGCGCGGGAAAACATCCTTGTTTTCAGGAATTTCTTCAAAACTTTCAGTTTTTCAGAGATTCCTTAGAGTGTAATTTCAATTAGAGTGTAATTTCAATTTGTACGGTAGTTTTCTCAACTGCCGGTTCGGGAAATAAATTACAGAAATATTTGATCTTTTTTTGGCGGCAAAAATCTTCAAGATAAGAGTTGTACAGAAGACCCAGTCCTGCACCCAGTTTTTCGGGATCTGCCTGGTTATAAAAATCTCCCAATGCAATGCCATCGGTGTTGGTTTGCATTTTCTTAGACAGCTTCGCCCGGGTCTGCTCATCTACCATGCCATAGTTTGAAATTCTTATTAAAATACGGTACTGCTTACC
>JAGRNJ010000020.1:0-32350 GCA_020440825.1 Leptospiraceae bacterium
CATCAGCACGTGTGAACTTCAAAACCTTCAAGGCCAAATGGTCGACCCGAAATCCGAAGGTCGTGAAACGTTGGGAAAACAATCTGCCCCATTTGTTGACTTTCTACAAGTTTGACCCTGGATTGAGGCGTTATATTTATACTACTAATGTTCTGGAGCGACTGAATAAAGAAATTAAGAGACGAGTGAAAGTGATCGAATCATTCAGCACAGAGCATAGTCTTGAGAAAATGCTTTACCTAATTTTACTGGAAGAAAATGAAAAAGTAAAGAAAAGAAGAATGCCAAATCTACATCTTCAGGAGGGCAGACACACTTGACCGGACACTACCACTATGCTCTACTTCAAGGTAGAAATCATATTCTTGATAATGAATTTCTTGTTTATCGAATGCATTTTTGAGAGACTCTGGCTGCCAAAGGAAAATCAAGGGCTGATACTGAAATTCTGGATCATGTGAAGAGTAGACTGCATACATGATTTTGATACTTTTTGAATTTGTTTGAATAGTGAAATGATTTTCAGCAGGAAAAGATAACAGATTTTTTGATGAGTGCAGATCGCTCTTAAAATTAATTTCTATCGAAGGGTAATACACATCAGAATTTTGCCAATCTAAATAAAATTCATTAAAAATGGCTATTCGTTGCTGCTCAGTAGAAACGGGAATATTCATAAAGGCGAAAGGGGTTTTATTGTACGAGCTTTTTTCACTCGTAAAAAAATCTTGCTCAAGCTTCATGACAGGTTCAACCTTAGAATCAACGATCGTTTTGATCCTTTGATTTATACTCGCTGCCAAATTTTTGAAAGTTTCATTTTCGCTGCGTGAATATATTTCAATATCATCATCATGCCAGCGTAGATAGAAAGATCTTTTGAGCAGAGGTGTGCTGTCATGAAGCCAATTTGATCCCTTAATATTTTTTTGAGTGGATTTCAATAAGTATTTTGGGAAGACATCGGGTTTGTTGCCAGCATCATCTTTTGACATAGCAGAAATATTGTGAACTATTGAATATTATTTAACTAACTTTCATCTTCCTGTTCAGAGGTTAGCTCAAGAAGAGCTTTTGTTGTTTTAGAACCCAGCTCTTTCAATTTATTCGCCTGGCTTAATATATTGCCATTGCCTTCTACCAAACGTTTTTTAGCCGTTGAAAAAGATTTTTTAGCTCTGTCAATATTTGTCCCCACTTCTTCAAGACTTTCAACGTAGAGACTTATTTTATCAAATAACTTGCCTCCGGCTTCTGCAATCTGTAATGCATTCTTATTCTGATTCTCTTGTTGCCAGATTGTCTGCACTAATCTTAAAGTTGCCAGTAACGTACTTGGGGTAATAATCACCACATTTTGCTTGAATGCCTCTTCGTAAAGTGAAGGCCGCTCATTTACCGCCTCAATAAATGCCTGCTCAATAGGAACAAACATAAAAACCAGATCAAAACAGTTCAATTCAGGAATTTGAGTGTAATCTTTTTTGGCTAGATCATCGACATGCTTTCTCATTGAGTCTACATGAGCCTTTCGATTCAACTTGCGCTCTGCCTCATCGTCCGTTGAAAAAATTAAATCATAAGCAACCAGCGATACCTTAGAGTCTACTATCAAATGCCGGTTTTCTGGCAATAGAAGTATAACGTCCGGGCGGATGGCCATTCCCTTCGAGTTCTGAAATTGCTTTTGGGTGAGATAATGCTCACCCTTAGTGAGGCCAGAAGTTTCTAATAATCTCTCTAAGATCATCTCTCCCCAGTCGCCTCTTGTTTTAGCTTCGCCTTTTAGGGCATTTGTCAATCGAGCGGCTTCGTCACCAATTTGTTTATTAAGATCAGTTAAATGTTTAATTTGCTCTTTTAAGCTGGTAGAATCTTTAGTTTGGTTTTGCATATTCTGTTCAAGCCGATTCTGGAATTCACCTAACTTTGTTTGCAACGGGGACAAAAGATTTTTTAAGTTATCCTGTGACTCAGATTGAACTTTCTTATTGCTATCGACTAAGATAGAATTCGCAATATTTTTGAATTCTAATTCAATCTTAGAATTTAGAGCGGCATATTCTTTTTCTTTTTTCTCGATATCTTTTTTCAAAAAGTCAAGTTCAGCATATACACCGGCAGATTTTGTTTTTGAAAAGAGTATCCCGATAAATATCCCTATCGATAAACCTAAGATTGTGAAGATCAGATAAAATATAATTTGCATTTTTTCCCCGTTTAGAACTGATTAGAAGCAATAGAATACTGAATCATCATGTCAAATATTCTAAAAAATTAATGAATGTTATAATCTTCAAGAATGTGCGACAAAATACGACTTAAACACTATTGAGCAGAAGATTCTTTGGGCTATAGTTGCAATTTTGAAACTCTAGAAGTACAAGATTTATTTATTCAAATGATACTATTTATTATTAAGATTAGCTTTCAATATTTTCGGTGAACCAGGGAAACTTCAACGGCAAGGTCTTGACGAACACCCATGGCCAGGCCGCAGATAGGGCAATAACCTGCAATTCAATCGCAGGCCTCAGGTACAGGCCAATGAGTGCAGCCCCGAAAGCTCCTGCAAATATAATTCCTATTTTTCGTTTTCCGTAGCGTACCAAACCGCCTGAAATGATACCCGCCGCCAGGCCAAGCGTGCTCCATTTGAAATAAGTTGATCGACCCAGCCAAAAGAGTTGATCTGCAATATTTTCACCTTCAGTTCTCCCTAACAAATCAAATAAGAAAATATTTTCAATAATATCACCAGCTGCTGCCAAAAGCATGATTGCAAACAATACATAGAAATGCGTACGCTGCAGATATTTTCTTTTTTTCATAACATAACCCAAAGAAATGAAAGCCAGCACATAAGATAGAATATACAGAAAATCAACATAGGTACCGTATACATGCCTGTTCCGACAATCTGATTTTTGATCACCTATAACATTGTATAGTTCAGCAGGGGTCTCTGCGAGCTCTAAGGCAATGATTGGCATATTTAAATCGGGCGGTAATCGATGTGCAGGTTTTGCAGGTATCAAGAACATCAATAAAACACTTAGCACAATAAAGGAACCTGAAGTAAGGTTTACCAGTTTTCTGTCGTTCATTAGAAGTACACCGAGACTGCAGGAAAATAAGACCATTCAGAGTAGTTGATACCAGGCCATTGATAGGTAAAATAACCGGCTGTTACTCCGAAGAACAGTTTCTTGCCACCGGGCAACAAGATACTGGCGGATGGCCCACTTACGGAACCATTTGCCTGCACCCCACCTCGCACCCATAAAAAACTATAACCATAACCGGCCTGAAAAATAAAATTGTAGATGTTCCCAAGATGAACCCGTAAATCTGGTCCCAGAGAGTAAGTTGTATATCTTTTTGAGAATGTTACACCCGCGCCAGCGGTAAGTGTTACTCTCGGGAGAATGAAATAGCCAAAGGAACCCCCTAACCCGCCTTGTATATTCCCGTCAACATCACTTCCCAAAACGGGACCAAAACCACCAACCCTGCAACCAACTGCAAAAGGGTTTTCATCACAAGGATCTGCCTCTTCGGGAAATGCCTGGGCAGATACCGGCGTTTGCCAGATTGTCAGGATCAGCAAGAATAAAAAACAAAGAATACTGCGAATCATCACCTATGGTTATTTCTTGAAGTTCTCTGTCAATTTTTATATTCAAAATTCTTAACTGGAATTTTTGTTCGGTCGGCATAAATTCTTATATATCAATACTCCCAGCGGGAAGGAAATATATCAATTCTGTGAATTAAATTTTCCTTGAAGTGAAATCGAATACCTCTGCTGTATACATCCAACAGGCCCGGTATATTTATGAAGGTTTCAGGATTTTTATACAGATTCAAGATGTACTTCTTTTGCTCTTCTTCTGGCTTCCCGAAAAGATCATCTTGGTAGATACCAAGAGCGGTAAACCAGCGCACAGATTCAGTAGAGTCAGAAGACGGAAAATATTGTATTTCTGCAACTCTTCCATTGTAGAGGATGTAATTCCCCTTAAAAGTCGAAGCATTAAACTTTAAAGTTTCAGGAGATGCAAAATCTCTAAAGTCTGGTGCTCCCCAGATTTGCCTGATCTTAACTTCATCTTCACCCAGTAAAATTGACAACGCCCCTTTCCCTTCTATTAGATACGGAGCAAAACTTCTGAATCTGCGTTCATCCCATTGGGAAGGCAGTATCTGCCAGGGTCGAAAGGCCAATAATGGCAAACAAATTATATGGATAAAAATTATAATTTTTCCGATACTATGAACTGTGAAACAACGAATCATAACAAAACTACCGATCGACGACAAAGAATTTATGACCTCAAAAGAGGCCCGCCCTCTAAGAATATTATCGGAATATTTACAGCCTGCAACAGAGTTTAGAAACTATGAAGTTAAAAATACAATCGTTTTTTTCGGCTCTGCAAGAATTCGATCTCCCGCTGAAACAAAAAGAATTTTGCGTGAAGCGAAAAACAAGCCGCTCACAAGACTTGAAAAAAAACAGCATGAAAATCTGAAGAAAACCGCCCGCTATTACCGCGAATGCAAACAGCTCGCTTTTCGAATGACCCGATGGTCTAAAAGCCTGCCAAAAGGGTACGCTAAATTTCTGGTCACAACCGGGGGCGGCCCGGGCATAATGGAGGCCGCCAATCGAGGGGCATCTCTCGCGAAAGGTCTGTCAATTGGGCTAAATATAAAACTGCCTCATGAACAGCAACCGAACCAATGGATCACTCCGCACTTGTCGCTTGATTTTAATTATTTTTTCATGAGAAAGTACTGGCTCATGCACCCCGCCAGAGCTCTGGTAATTTTTCCCGGTGGTTTCGGAACAATGGATGAACTCTTTGAGTTGTTCACCTTGAGGCAAACGGGAAAAATGGACAAGCCAGTACCCATAGTTATTTATGGAACCCAATACTGGAAAGAACTGCTCAGATTCGAAGTTTTCACAGAATGGGGAATGATCAATGAAGAAGATCTCGATATGATGCACTTCTCAGATGATGTTGAAGACGCTTATCAATTTCTGACCGAGTCTCTCTCAAAATTGCACTCATTACCAGTTGTTGAAGAAAATAAATAAAAGCACTTTCCCTGCAAATACTCTAAGGAATCTCTGAAAAACTGAAAGTTTTGAAGATATTCCTGAAAACATGGATGTTTTCCCGCGCGTTCAGCGCGGAATTACCTCTGAAAAAGTGCACGGAGGGACTTTTTCAGAGGTTCCCTAAAGAGTTTTTGACTATGGTTGATTTTTTTGCATTTTTTGCAATAAATCTTTTAGAGAGATCGGCCTGCCCAAATGATAGCCTTGCAGAAAATCATAGCCCATGGAAGAAAGTACGCGAACTGAATTTTCAGTTTCTACACCTTCGGCAATAACCTTTAAATGAAGGGCATTTGCCATTTGAATTACCGAGCCAGCAATAGCTTCAAGTTTTTTATCTACATCAAGGTCCATAACAAAGCTGCGATCGAGTTTCAAGTGATCAGCAGGCAGGGTTCGTAAATAGCTTAATGAAGAATATCCCGTGCCAAAATCATCGATTGCAATTCTAACGCCTGCCCCTCTCAAGCGAGTGAGCGCATTTAATGTTACAGCAGGATCTTTTAATATTTCTGTTTCTGTTATCTCAAGAACAAGATTCAACGAGGGAATATCTCGTTCTCTTAGAACCTCAAGAATGTTCTCTGCATAATCGGGGATAGAAAGTTCCTGGGCAGAGATATTCACACTGATTGTGAAATCATGATACTTCTGCAATCCTGAGTTCTTGATTTCTTTGAAATCTGTCAGGGCCTTGCGCAGAACCCAGTTTCCCACTTCTCTAATGAGACCCGCTTCTACCAGTACTGGAACAAATTCGTCAGGTGATATATTTGGAAAATCGGGATGTACCCATCGCAATAAGGCCTCCACACCTGAAATTTCTTTAGTTTTTGCGTCATGAATTGTCTGGTAGGCTATACCAAAGCCCTCAGTAGAAATTGAATTTTTTAGTTCAGTTAGAAGATGTTTTAAACGCTGTTTTCCTGCAAGTAACTCAAGTGTACAAAACTGGTATTGGTTTTTGCCTGAGTATTTTGCGTGCTGCAAGGCTGTATCAGCTTTGCGCAATAGTTCATTGATATCCTGTCCGTCATCAGGTAAAAGTGCTATACCGAGACTAAGGGTGACTTTATAGAAACCTCCGCCGATCGTGTATGGTCGGGATCCTTCTTGTATCAAATCAAAAGCCAGTTTTTCAATCTCTGAGCGGCTGCCCGAATAAGGCACAAAAAGAAGAAATTCATCACCCCCGATTCGACCAATAATAGAATCTGCGGTCAAGTTGAGGGGTAGACGCGCGCTGAACTCTTTTAATAAAATATCACCTGCAGAATGACCTAAAGAGTCATTGATTTCTTTAAAGCCATCAAGATCTGCATACAAAATTGCCGCTTTGACTTTTTTTTCTGCATTGAGAATTTTTTCAATCGCTGAAGAGACTTCTATCTCAAAAGAACGTCGATTCAAAATGCCAGTAAGATGATCTGTCATGGCTAAAGACCGTATTCTTTCTGCCATTCGATTGAAAGCTCTACCTAATGTTGTTATTTCATCTCGTCCTGATAATAATACCCGGGCATTCAGGTCTCCGTCACCGAATTTTTCAGTAACTGAGATGATGCTCATTAATCTACTTGAGAGAGATTTTGAAAACAGCGCTGTTACAAGAACTGAGAAAAGAATTAAAAGCAATGTCGAGATTACAATCAGCATCAGTATGTATTTGTACTCTTTGTCTTTCATGAGAGACAAATCATATTCCATGAATATCAAAGACGGATTTTCAGGAGCTGGTGTTAATAATGGAAATGCTGCAAAAATCGCCGATTTATCTTCCGATAGAACAATCTGTCCATTCAAAAGCTTTTCGGATTGAATTGCAGTTAATTGTTTTTTGAGACTACTTCTTTGATTTTCCAGGAAAAAATCTACTGATCGGCCGGTAAACCTGCTGTCCATTGCCGCTAGAATTTGATTCTTTGAATCAATTATCAACAGAGTTTCAATATGATTTTCTGGTAAAAGCGACGAAATAAGGCTCTGAAAGATAATTGATCGATCTTGGCTGTAGTTTTGCTCACCAATAGATTGCAGAAGATGCATGATTTTTCTGACATATAATAAACTATCGTTTTCAATTTCTGTTTCAATATGCCGGGGAACAAAAAAAGCATTCACAGAGCTCAAAATAATTGACGCCGATAAAAAAACCGCCGGAAAGAATATTCTTAGAGGCAATGACGAAATAGAAAACCTTAGTTTCGACATAACTGAAATTCCTTAGACCTCACCATAGACCCTGTTCTAAATTTATTAAATTAAGATCATTGTCCAATAAGCCAGCATAGATCATATTTTGCGCTTTCTGTTTAACAGAAACTTTGAATTGTAACGATCTTAACAATTCATCTGATTCTTCAGTATTCAAAATCTGTACCGACGAGAGCATATTCTGGGCTTCTTCATCGGAAACTGAAAAATATTTTTGAATTTGTTGAATGGATACTTTATCTTTCTTACGCATCTCCTGAATGCCCTTGTTCCAGGTAGATAAGAATTCTTCGACCGATTCTTTTTTTGCTTCGTATGAACTTCTATGAACAACAATGACACGCATAATTTCGCCTGGCAGTGAACGGCTGTCAATCAACAGGTGACCTCCCAGTTTAAGTAGACGGGTCTTATAAGGTTCTCGGGTCAATACTGCATCTATCGTGCCCGATAAGAATTCTTGTTCATGATATGCCACCTCGATACCATGAAGTCGAACATCATCAAGGTCGAGATTTACATTTTTCAATGCTCTCGATAAAAAATAAGAAGTGAGCCCAGATTTTTCAAAACCAACTGCTCGACTTTTTAATTGAGAGACGTTTGTCAGACCTGGTCTGCCAATCAAGGCTATTCCGCCATTTGAGATATTGACTACCGCCAAAACTCGTAAATCAATACCCTCTGATTTTAGCTGCATTGCATCTTCCAAAGATATAAAACTGGCATCTATTACCTCATTTCTGAATGCTCTCAGAGAGTGCCTGGGTGAAGGAAATTCAATGATTTTCAATGCCCGATTGTCAAAAAGTTCATAGTTACGAACATGTAGTAAAGGCAGGTAACCAATGAACGGATTTGCCGAGATGCTTAAACGAGATTTGGGAAATTCGAAGTTGAAATAAAATAAACCGGCAGGAACTAGAATGCTAACAATAATGAAGGTTATTCGAAGATAGAATGACACGGTTCAAACTGCAATTTACCTTAGCTGCGTCAATCAAAGCTGAGTTTTGCGGTAAAGGTAGTGCAGAACAGTAAATTTGTTGCTAATCTATCTCTTTTCCCGTCGAATCTATTAAAGAGCAGTGAAATGAAATTGATGAAAGGTTTTTTACTTTGGTTTGCGATCTTGATCCCTGTAACCATCTATGGGGTAGAGAATGCCAATGTCCCAGCAGAGGCATCGACTGTGACATCGTTTCCTGACGAGCCTGAAAATATGCCTGAACTGACACCGGGCACAAGTCTCAGGGCCGGCCTCTCTGCCGGGTATCAATTGCCCTTTGGCGATATTGCAGGTATCATAGGCGGAGGGATCTCCGTCTCTGCCAATGCCGATTATGCTTTGGTTTTCCCCTTTCTGGCTAACATTCCTTTCGTCATTCGTGCCGGCGGCTATGTGGGGCTGCAGATGCACTCAGGTGAAACCCGCTCGTTTAATGCGAGCCTCTTGTTAATTCCGGTGATCGCTGAGGTTATTGCCGAGTACCCGATAGCAATGCAAGGGATCTTACTGCCTTTTGTCGCCACCGGTGGTGGGGTGACATACACCTCGCTGACCAGAGAATACTCTGCTCTTGCCCGCTCCCAGATTTCTAGCCTGCCTGCCTCAGAATCAGAATCTGCAATGAATGGCACGTTCTCTTTTGCAACAGGGGTGAGATATCTACCACAAAGCTTTCATAAGGTTCAATTCAAGGCAGAAATTCGCAGCCAGCTGATTTTTGAACAATCTTCTTTTTTATTTCTGAATCTGTCTGCCGGTGCGGAATATCTATTCTGATAAAAAGCGAAATAAGTCACCGAAATTGAAACCCAATCTGTATATTACAACCAGTTTTCAATTTTTAACTTGTCTAACCGGGAGAATTCCTTTTGATTATTTGTTACCAAAACCATATTCCGGGCCTGGGCTTGACTTCCGATCAATAAATCATAGGGTCCAATTATGCTGCCCTTCTTTTCCAGTGCAACCCTATTCTCACCGGCGATAACTGCATCATTTTCATCAAAAGGAATTATGCTTAAGTACCTTAAAAATTGTTTTAAAGCTTTACTATTCTTTTCTCTGTATTGACTCTTATAGACACCGTAATTCAGCTCTTTTACGGTGATTGCAGAAATATTAAGTTGCTCGATTTTCAGTTTCTTAAATTTTTCATATATCGAAATTGGTTTATTATTGATAATGTAGATACAGAGATTAGTATCTAATAGATAATTCTTCACATCATTTCTCGCTGATCATAATCATCAGGTTAATTTCGTTCTTGCATAAAGTCTTCAGAAAAATTATCTAAAGTCGCCCAGAGTTGATCTATCGTATCATCGACAGGGAGAAGAATAACTTTGCTCCCTTCTTTTTTAATATAGACTTCTGATCCTTCAAACCGAAATTGTTTTGGTAGTCGAACAGCCTGACTTTCGCCATTTTTAAATAATTTAGCCTTGTGCATATATACAAAATAATATATACTTTTCAGTTTGCCGAATATTCTTAGGCAGTATTATTGATGATCACGAAAAAACCAAGATTTTCACAGATTATAGTGCGGCGCATAAAATAGAGCCCTATTCAACTCGGTTTTCCTGGTTTTTTCGCATTAGAATGCCGGTTTTTTGAGCATATTAAAGCCTGGTTTACCAGAAGAATCCCTTTATTTTATGGGGTTTTCTGTTGTATTTATTGAGTTTTTGTCGTCTAAAATAGTAGAAATAAAAAAAGGTTGGGCCGTTGAAATTAACGAACAAAAAACATTTTCTGCGAATATTGAATAGCCTTCAGGCTAAAGTATTCCGTCCTTTTTTTCTGCTTCTCGCAATGCTGAGTGTGAGCCAGTGCGGGAATAATGTAATTGGTAAACTTCTCGATGACCCCTTAGCCACTATCGTTCCCTCTCAAGAAAGCTCAGCCGTCCAGGCGATTCAGGCTACGCCGGTTTCTGGCTGTAACCTGGTATCGGGTACATATTACTGCAATGAAAGTGCACAAATCGAAATCATTATTGAATTCAGTTCTTCGGTCACTGTAACCGGCACACCATCAGTGGTTTTAAACACCGGTTCGTCTGCCGAATATATCTCGGGCAGCAATTCAAACTCCTTAACATTCCAATATACTGTGGGCGCAGGTGACAATGCATCGCCGCTCAATTATCTTTCAACCAATGCCCTCAATACTGCATCGGGTACATTGCAGATGCAGGGCAATGCCGAACTCGATCTTGCCCTGCCTTCTGGCCTCATCAGCGAAAACATTGTGATTGATACTATCCCCCCCGAACTGTCGAACCTGTCGATCAATTCTAATAACGCGGATGCAGGTCGTGCAACAATCGGCAACTCGATCAATTTATCATTTGATGCAAGTGAACCCCTCTCAACGACCAGCGTTTCTATCGGCGGTCTGTCGGCTGCAACTTCCAATACGGGAAACTCATGGACAGCTTCGATTACGGCCGATGGCTCTCTTGCCCAGGGTACAACAGCTTTCAGTGCAACAGCCAGCGATCTGGCAGGCAATTCAACCGCTGCAACATATTCTGTAACCGACGATGCCAGCGCAGTTGTGTTTGACTCGATAGCCCCGGTGATTAACCCCGTGACAATCTCTTCAAACAATACAAACCCCGCACGAGCCAAAGCTTTAGATGTAATTACCCTGCAATTTACCTCCACTGAAGAATTACTGAACCCGACTGCAACAATTGCCGGTGAGTCAGCTTCAATCATTACAGTTTCACCGGGAGTTTACCAGGCAACATTGACCCTCAATGCAACCCATCCTGAAGGCAATGTAGCTTTTTCAATTACTGCCAATGACCGAACCGGCAATTCTGCAGGCAGTATTACGACTACCAGCGATGCAAGTTCAGTAATCTACGATCGCACACTGCCCACAGTTACCCTCAGTTACCTGAAGGGAGGGAATACAACTGGTCCTTATAATGCAGGCGGGGTTGTCATTACTGCTCTGTTTTCAGAACCTTTGGCGGGTATTCCGCAGATAAGCATCGACCAGCCTGGTACAACCGATGTTACAGCGGCTATGGTTTTCCAGAGTGGGAATCAGTACACTTACACTTATAATGTAGTAAATGCCAATGGCAGTGAATATCAAGACGGATTGACCACCATATCTATGAATGCCAGCGACGCGGCCGGCAATCTGCTCACCAGTGTCGTAAATCCGACATTTTCAATAGACACAACCGCGCCGTTGGTCACAAGTGTCACCGGGAATCCCGTCAATGGTAATTATTCAGCCGGCCAGAGCGTCGTCATACTGGTTCAATTTAATGAAAACATCATCCGCACGGGAGTCTTGCAACTTGCTCTCGCAGAGATTGGTGCCAGTGCAGCGTGTTCCAGTGCAGCACTTTCAACTTTAACCTGTACTTTGAATGTTGCGGCCTCGCAAAACACCGCAGATTTGAATTATCTTGCCAGTAATTCTTTGACGGCCAGTTCAGGCGTTTCAATACGGGATGCAGCAGGGAATATCTCAAACCTGGTTTTACCTGCGCCAACTTCTGCTTCGGCTCTGCGTCAAACCAGTAACATTGCCATTGATACAACTGCACCTGTACTTTCCAGTGTTGAAATCTATTCTAATAATGCTCTTACACAGTTTGCAAAAACCGATGATCTGGTCACTCTGGCCTTTACCAGCAATGAACCTCTCAATAATATAGTCGCCACCATTGCCGGCAAGAGTGCCACTGTTACCAGCCCGAGTGCAAATTCTTACCTCGCTACTGTAACCATGCAGAATACTGACACCCAGGGCAGCATTGCCTTCAATATTGCTTTTTCAGATCTGGCCGGCAACCCCGGAAGCAATGTCACTGCCACTACCAATGCCAGTAGTGTAACATTCGACCGCACTCGACCTGCGATCACTACCGCAAACCTGGCCAGCGATAACTCTTATCTTGACATTACCTTCAGTGAGAATGTATATGCAGAAGCCGGGGCGAATGGTACTTTCTCTGCGGCAGATTTTCAATTGAGTTTTTCTCAAAATGCAGGAGAGGTTTCTGCAGTATCGATAGATTCTGTAGTAAAAACCGATAATTCGCCTTTCAGTGCCGGCGAATCGGCAACGACCCTGAGATTAAACTTGAATCTTACCGGTTCTTCGAATGGTCTCGAAACAATAGAGGTCAATACTGCCAGTGACTCTGTTTTTGATGCAGCCTCGAATTCTGCAGATTCGGGGGTGACCACAGGTCTCTTAACTTTGAATGCTGCCGACCGCGCAAATATACTTTCGGCTACCCTGGCTGCAGATAATTCTTATCTGGAAATTACATTTTCCCAGCCTGCTTTTGGGGCAGATGACAATGCGACCCCGTTGGCAGCTGGTAATTTTTTGCTCAATTTCAATCAAAACTCTGGAACCGCAACTGGCGTTTCTTTGACAAGTGTCACAGACAATACAGGTGCGGCGCTGACAGGCGGGGCAAGTGTGGTTCGTTTACAGTTGAATGTTACAGGCAGTCCGGCAGGGGTTGAATCAATTGAGGTAAGGCCGGCAAATGCTGCTTCTATTTTTACCAGTGCCGGTGCAGGTACTCCGGCCTCTGCAACCACAGGTGTTCGATTCTTATATGACCAAAAGTCACCATTGATTGTCAGCGTACAATCTAACACTCCAGACGGGACTTATGGAACTGGCAGTATTATTCATGTTTCGGTTCTCTATGATGAAAGCATCAGCGTTTCAGGAAATCCCCAACTCACTCTTGCCACAGGCCCGACAAATGCGGTGGCAGGTTTTCTTTCTGTTTCGGGCGGAAACACCCTGAACTTTCAATTTACAGTTCAGTCAGATATGAGCGCAAACCCGCTCGATATCTTAAACTCTTCATCTTTGGTCTTACCCGGCCCGGCAACCATACACGATGCAGCTTTGAATGATGCTTCATTGGTCGTACCGGTGGGGGCAACCCCGGGCTCTTTGTCCCAGAACAAGGCAATTATTATCGATGCTGCCCGCCCCACCCTGCTGTCGGCCACTACTTTAGATTATGACAACGATGGTCATATTGATCATTATCGTCTGCAGTTCTCCCGAAATATGCAAGATTCCAGTTTTCCGGGTTATATCGATAATTCTCAGTTGGGGAATTCCACAACGTCGTGGGCGGTTTTCAACTATACGAACATTCGTATTAACCCCACATTTCCGGGAGATGTTGAAAATGATGCCATTCTTTATATTCAATTAAATGAAAATGTTGCCTATGATACAGATGTAAAACCAGACCTGACAACCACCTCTAACCCTGGACTAACCGATACCCTGGGCAACCCCCTGGCCCAGTTATTCACCCCGACGGTAATCGAAGCAGATGGTGCAGCACCGTTCTTAATTTCTCGCAACGGAACTATAGGCTCAGATCGAATCACCCTCGGCTTTTCTGAGGCTGTCTACGGCAACCCCGGAATTTCGCCTTGCGGTTCTGGCGGTGAGCTAGACAGCACTGATTTTCAATATAATGACTTAAGTCTCAGTGGGGTTTCTGATTTTGCCGGTACTCCCATTGATAACTGTGGCAGTGATCGCTCAATTGTGCTTACAGTGAATGCAAACTTTGATGCAAGTGACTCAACTGACTCAATCACAGTAGGAACCGGCACTGTATTTGATGCAGCCGGCAATGCCGCACTATCCTTTGCTAATCCTGTAATTACGCTCACTTCGACACCCGGTATAATTTCAGCAAATGCGGTAAAATATAATCAAATACGCATTCAATTCAATGATGTTATGACCTCGGGAGCAGTTGCTGGTTCAGCAGAATGTTCAGGCGGAGCGTCCTGTTCTGCACGCTACCAGATCGCGGGCATTACCGTCACCTCTGCCGTATCGGCAGACTCTTCTTATACTGCCACACCGGGAGTTGCCTCAGAGTATTTTATTCTGAATACCTCTAGCATGACAGAAGGCAACCTGTACACCATCTCGATACCTGCCGGTTCAATTACCCGAAATTCAGATTCTGTCGGGGTGGGTAGCGTAAACAATACGATCAACTTTTTCGGTGACGGCAGACCGGTAGTGTCCAGTTCAAGTGACTCGAACTGTACCGATGTCTATATTCAATATGATCAGGAAATGGACTCAACAGCTGCAGATAATCGCAATGTTACCAGCACTGTAAATTATTCGGTTACCGGCTGTACCGGTACCTGTTCAGGTATTTATGCAACTTTACCGGTTTCACCCAATTCTGCCAGCTGGAATACCGGAACCATGCGGGCCACAGTCAATTTTGCCAATATGTCTTCGACAGATATTTATACTGTTGCAGTGTACAACTCCAGTGATTTGAACGGGAACTCAGTTGCCCCGGCGACTACTACCCAGGTAAACGGGTGCAATGCCCCCGATACTGTGCCTCCGCGGTTAGATACAGCTTCTGCTACTTCTGACACGTCAGTACTGCTGACATTCAGCGAGGCTGTTGAACAGACCAGTGCCGAGAACATTGCAAACTATGCGATTACAGGTTTAACCGTGTCGACAGCCATCCGCCAGACAAACCCCACCCAGGTGTTGCTGACCACCTCGTTGCAGGGCGGTTCAAGCTATACCGCAACTGTGAGAAATGTGGATGATCTCAATGGCAACACAATTCTCGATAATGGTGCAGACAATGTGCAACCTTTTATAGGCGGCGGGGCCTCTGGAATTCCACAGACTTTAGATGGCGGGGCAATTTTTGAAGATCCCTTCAATGACGGGGTAACTGCGGGACAGATTTTTGTCTATGACGGAAAACTGACCCTAGGGCCTTCGAGCACGCATTCATCTGTTTTTGAAATGACTCCCGATATGGGAACCAGCAACACTGTCACATTAGATGCAAGTGATGTTACCCCTGGTATTCAATCTTTTCAAAACCTGAACTATACCCTGGGCGGTTCGGGTTGCGGTTCGGGCCAAAACCGAACCCTGGCGGGGGTTGACTTTTTCTATGCCGGCTGCATTGGCGGTACATCGACTGCAAAAATGACCGGCAGTGAATGCACAGCAAACTCTGGTACTGAATTCATGCTGGTGGGTGGCTATTTTGACGGCCAGGGAGGCTGTTACCGGGATATCTGGAGCACCACCGACAAAGGTCTTACCCGGGCTTTTAGACATACCAGTGGCTTGAGTGCCGGCGGGGTAACCTTTCGATCTGCCAGTATGTCGATTTTCAAAGAGCAGGTTTATGTTGCCATGGGTGTTGAAGGCTCGGGTGAAGTGCGCTTTAGCCGGGTTTGCCTGCGTCCCGGTGGCTGCTCAAACGGTGACAACCAGTTTGCCGTGCGTGACCTGAATGGGGCGCGGTTGAATCGACTGGGACACTCAGGCACCTTGCGCAATTATATTGGCAGCGGCAGTTATATGCGGGCCATTGATTCAATGTGGGAGCACGATGCAGACGGCATCGGTGCAGAGATATCGAGTTTGTATATCGCAGGCGGCGGACGCTATAACAATGCACTGGGCTCTGCACGCACCGGTCATTCTGATGGCGGTATCTTGCGCTTAACCCAGGGCTATTCATCTGCAGCCAATGCACCAACCAACTGTAGCAGTGCGTCAGATTGTGATACGAAATGGGAAGACCTTACTCCCGACAATAATCCGAAATTCAATTCCTATATGTCGATTGCTTTGCCACAATATGCGAATTCAGACTTCAAGCAGCTGAATCCATCCGACAAATTCACACCCGCAATTCGCGCCTTCCCGTATATGAGAACTGCGCCAAATGGCGATTTGTATGTGGCCCGAAACGCCTGCTCAGTGACTACTTACCAGAATATGGCGAGCGGGAACTTTTTACCTGACCGCCAGACCTGCCCCAAAGGCAGCGAGGTACCGCAGATCTGGATGATGCCGGCCAATTGCGGCAATGCGACAGCCTGCCGTGCAGCCTTTACTCTCGTGGCCGAATACGGTACGAGCGGCAAGACCAATATGCAGGGCTTATCGGCAGCCAACCAGTGTGGCAGTGCCCCGAACCGATGTGCGGCGAACTCTCATATTTCACTGCTTGAATTTAATGGCAACTTTCTGTATGTTGGCTTTGACAATGAAACCTATGGCTTGAATTTATGGCGTACAGATATGTCGAGTATCAATAGCGGAAACACACCGGCAGAATCTGCATTTTCTCTGGTAAGCCCCGGCTTTGGCATCAATGACCCGACCAATACCCGAATCTTTACCCATACGACCATCAAAGACGGAGCGACAGATTTTCTGGTGGTCATCAGTCGGGATGGTGGCAATGCGATCAAGATCTACCGTACCCGGAATGATTGATCCCAAATTTGAAACATCACCTTTGCTGAAAGGTATCAATATTTACTTTCGAAAAACTTCTTCGATTACTGCGCGCTTCTTGAAAAGATCTCTGTTTCTACCTTATATAAACATTGCATTGTCAATATTCATGTTGATGATGTCTGCTTTCTGCTCCCAAAGTGAAAAGAACAAAGCGAGTTCTACCCCCCAGGCAGAGTACACCGAAGATAACCCGGGTCAGTGGGAGGGCCTGCAGCTCAAGTATAAACCGGCAGCGACACTGCAATCAGGCAAGACTAAAGAAAATCTCGAACTGGTTTTTAAGCCGGTCAACAATCAGGACAATGTCTATCTTGAAAGCTGTGGACTCGTGCTCGAAAACGGCAAGGTACTCTCACAGAAGAACTTTGCGGTGTCCCAGAACCGGTCAATTGTGCGGATGACCTTTGACTACGACAATACCAACCCTGCAGACAAGGTCAAAGTCTTCGTCAAAACCAGCAAACATGACATGTGGACTTTTCGCCTGAAAGACTTGCTAAGATGAAGTGATCTTCATTGCCCGATCACAATATGACCTACATGGTCAAATTGAATATATTTTTTCCATATTTTACTTGACCTACCAGGTCTATCGGTTAGTATGTTTCAATGAGCACATTAACCATCAGCAGCTTAAAAGCAAATCTGAGTGCCGCACTCGATGAGGTGAAAAATGGCAGTGATATTCTGGTATTAGATCGCAATAACCCGATCGCGAGAATCACAAAATTCGATGAAGGCCCGCTTGCCGGCAAAACCCACCTGCTGGCTTTTGAAAAAGCAGGCACCCTGAAACGGGCCTCAAAAATTTCACCTACTGCGCTACCCGAGATTATAGCCAATTCTCCCGTTGAACTTAAAGGCAGCAGTGCGCTCTCTGCACTTCTCGAAGAACGTGAAACCGGTCGCTAAAATTCTTCCTGATCTGCCAAAGCAATGAATATTCCTGAAATAGAGACCGGCTTGTACTTCTGGGATTCGTCTGCAATTTTGCCTTTACTGGTCAAAGAAGACAACTCAGAATTTATACTTAATATTTATAAAAAACACCCGTCTTTAATTGTCTGGTGGGCCTGTGAGATTGAGTGTGTCTCTGCCCTAGCCCGCCTCGAAAGAGAACAAAAGATAAACTCTGGGCATATGGCATCGGCCATGCATCGCTTAAAGCTGCTCAAAGAACACTGGCATGAGGTACTGCCCAACGATATAGTCAAAGAATTGGCTAAAAGAATGTTAAGAGTGCATACCCTTCGGGCAGCAGATGCCCAGCAACTTGCCGCTGCCGATTTTCTCACCGAACGCAAAACCTGGGATGTAGGCTTTGTCTGTCTCGATAAAAAACTCAACGAAGCGGCACAGAAAGAGGGAATTGTTACTATTTGTGAGGTAAATTAAGCAGGTAGATCAAGTTCATAGGAATATATCGTTTTAAGATCAAATTTTTTGGATGCATTTAGAATTTCAATACCTATTATACGGTCATCTTGATTGGTATCGATGTTTATACCATCTGCAGTCTCAACACAACCAGTCGCAGAATCGTCACTCAGTTCAATATACACTGCATCTACATCTTTATCATAATGAATTTTCATATAATTCCCTTTTTCTGAGGATAACAAGTTATCAGAATGACTTCATTCTCTTTTCTGTCAAATACAATTTTTATCGGATATTTGAAATTAGTGTGTTCGAAAAGCGTTTCCTGGTAACCAATTTTCGAGGTTTGGCTAATTGCTGACGCGATGAAATCTCGGTCTAGTTTATACAACTTTATACGTCTCCTTGCATGCCGAGAAATAAAAATTTTTTCAGACATTACTGCACAGAAATAATTAAAATTTTAGATTTTCAAGCAATTTTTGTGCCAAAAGACTGGCCGTACACCTACAATTAAGTAGACTAAAGGTTATACATTTATTATACTCTAATACATGAAAACTGCTGTATACTTACCCGATACATTATTTGATAGAGCCGACAAACTTGCCAAAAACCTTAAAGTATCGAGAAGCCAGTTATTTCAAGATGCATTGGAACAATATTTAATAAACTTTGAGGCAAAAAAAATAACAAAAAAACTAGACCAAATATATGGCGAAGTAAAAAGCGATGATTTACAATTTATCAAAAGAAGTGCCCAAAATTCAATTACAACAACTGAATGGTAATCTCAAAGGGACAAATCTGGTGGGTAGATTTAGGGGAACCTGCAGGTTCTGAACCCGGCTACAAGCGACCCGTTGTGATAATTTCGGCAGACAGCTTCAATACTAGTCGAATACAAACGGTAACTGCAGCTGTAATCACATCTAACTTAAATTTAGCAGAAGCACCCGGCAATATTTTCTTAACTCAAAATGAATCGGGATTGAATAAAGAATCTGTAATAAATGTTACTCAAATTGTCACCATCGACAAAACAAATTTAATTGAGATGGCCGGGCAATTGAAATCTTCGATTATTCAAAGGTTGAACCAAGGCTTAAAAATAGCATTGGATCTGAAGTGAAAGTCAAATGGCACCATAATACCGACCTGAAAAAGACTTGATTCTCTATTATAATGTGACACTATAAGAGTCAGACAAAAGCAACCAGATGATACTGATTTTACTGCAAATCTCCGTGAATTAAGTTTCACAAGAATGGTGAAAAATGGCCTTGCTGATTCCAAGGCTAACAAAGTTATTTCGCATGACGATCTAAAAAATGAAATCTCTACATGGCGAAAATAAGCTGGACAAATGAGGCAAAAAATTGGCTACACGATATTTTCGTATTGTGAATTCTCAAAGAATTGACAGTTTGGGGATATACCATGGCGCCCTCGATTTGGACAAACACTTAAAACTATAAATATCCGTGCTAGTGAGAATCCTATTTACAATGCTCTACAAATTCAAGACTATCTACGAAGTACCTCCGGGGTTTAATATGCGTCTTTTCTTTGCACTGCATGCAGCATAAAGATGAAATTCTCATTTTCTTCGATTGAATAGATTAACCGGTAATCGCCGAGCCTGTATAGATAAAAACCAGAATATTTACCCTTCAACTTCTTAATATTATTACCATAATAGGGGTTTTCTTTCAGCATCGCATAGATGGTCTTCTTGGCTCGATTGAAGCGCTCCTCAAGATGTAGAATCTTGAGCTCTTTCTCAAATGTTTCAGTTTCAGCTACTTGAAACATTTTAGACGACTATCTTATATTTCTTCTTTTTTACGTCACTCAGAGCAGACTCCATACTTTTGTTGAATTTAGGATCTCTTTCATATGAGCTCATTTCAACATCATCGACAAATTCTGCCTCAAATAGGTGCTCCATCAAATGCGTCTCTATGTAGTTAGAAATCGACCGATTTTCAGAAATGGCCGCCGTTTTGATTTGTTTATACGTCTTGTCTTGTAGTCTCAGCGTTACTGTTTTTGGCATATTAGCTCCTGAATTAGATTAATTCATTATGATTCATATTGTGTCAACTTAATTCAACTCAGGTCCGGAACGAATTCCGGACAACCTGCTTTTGGGCTCTGCCCGTCCCCGGCAAAGGGGTGATTTTATGTAAAAACCACCCCTTTGCAATCCCCAAAAATCCGCTCCATTGCGCGTCCATGCGCAAAGTCGCTCCGGGTTTCGCCGCCTCCGTGCGGCAACTTTGAAAAAAATAAAATAGCAAAATAAATTAGAACGCAGGTATCCCTTCCAATTATTTGATCATTGAGATTTATTAACGGTTTTAATACGATACTTTAACTGCTGCCTGATACAATAATTTCAAAAACGATAAGCTGCAAGACTTTTTTCAGGTGGCTAGAGGAATTGCCGGATTTATATCTGATTCGGTGACTAAAAACAGAGGTTAATACAAGTAGACAAAATGGGCAGAATATTACCCAGATTTTATGTTGACTTTATCTGCATATTCTTAATATATTATCAATATGAAGACTACTCTTGACATTGATGAAGAATTACTGCAAGCAGCAATGAAAATTGTAAAAAAGAATAAAACAGCAACAATAGAAACTGCCTTACAAGAAATAATCAATAGTGAAAAACGGAAAACTTTGGCGACGATGTTTGGCAAATTCAAATCTATCGAAGAAGTACCTCGCAGATGATCTTATTTGATACGAATATCTGGATTCAATTTTTCAAAGGCAAACGAGAGGGAGAAACTCTTCAAAAAGCATTACTTGGTGAGACTGTCGTAATGCACCCGTACATTAAAGGCGAACTCTTGTTGGGTGGCATAAATGTTGAATTAGAAATACTAATAGACGCATTGCCTATCTTAAACACACCAAATTATTCAAAGATATTAGATTTCATAAAATCAAAAAGGATAGAAGGTATTGGCTGGGTAGATTCAGTGCTCTTGTTTTGTGCTTTAGAAAATCAAGCAAAACTCAAAACTCTCGATAAAAAATTAAATATTCAATATCAAACGTTAACAAATTCTAAGCAATAAATTTTTGCAGCGCACCATTATAACGCACTGCACACAATTCTATCAGAAAAATGTAAATTTTTGGTTGCGTTCTCAGAGTCGGTTTGATAAGGTTGCCCTTAGCTCATTGGCCGTAAATTTTTATGCGGCCAGTAGGAAAATTTTCGGGGGGGATACCGAAGATCAAATTCCAGGGCGAAAAAATTTGATTTAGGAGATATGAATATATGAAAAAAAGTATTCAATTAGTGGCAATTGCTGCTGCAATAACGTTTACTGCTGCTGCTTCGGCAGAGGGTTTAGGTCTAAGAGTAGGTCTGGGTCTAGGCTTCGCTACAAATATATTAAACCAAAGCGGTAACCTTAAAAAATTAGGTGCAGCAAATGCTGGATATACAAAAGCACAGGCGGATAGCATTGGGACAGGTGCTGGCCAATCTTCGGCTTTCTCGAGTAGCGAAAATGGTGGTAATTCATTTTCTGGTATTGATGCAAGCTTAAGAGTGGAGTATGATATTTTACCTTGGTTGTATGCAAGAACTGGATTCAATTATGCTCAGGTTTTCAGTCAAGAATACGCGTTTACAGCAACTAATCTGAACAACGGTGTAAATTCAACTACAAACACAGCTACATTCTCTATGAAAGGCGATATGATTGAAATTCCACTTATGATAGGTCTAAATCTTATTCAAACAGAGACTAGTGCAATTTATTTTGCGGTTGGCCCAACATTTGTTTCTGGTGGAGTTGACTATACTCTTTCGGCGACTGGTACTCGAAAAGCTGCCGATGGTGGCGCTGCTGCAACATTTAAGGATGTAAATGCAAAATTATCTACTTCAACATTTGGTGTGGCTTACGCTTTAGGTGGCCGAGTACAAATAGCTGATAACATAACTGTGTTTGGTGAGGTTCGCTACTTAGCAGCAGCTAAAGTTGGTGTTGAAATTGAAAAAACTAGACAAGATGGTTCATCGGTTTACGCAAACCAAAACGTGTTGGCAGACGGTCTGTTGACAGGTATTGGAACTGATGGAATTGCAAAATTTGATACTTATACAGCAGCGCAGAAAAAGCAAGACGTTGATGGAATGGATTTTTCTTACACCCGCTGGAACGTTGGTGTAAACTACTCTCTGTAAAATTCACTCTTAAACAAGAATGAATTCTAAACCACCCTTCGGGGTGGTTTTTTTATACCCTCACCCCCTAACCCCGTCGCATAGCGACCAACTGCCCTTCATGACTTCGCATAGAATGGGGGAATCATTGGATTAGGTTGACAGTCACCCCTCTTTACCCCTTTGGCCTGAGGCAGGAAGTCGAAGTGTGCGTGAGCCATGGATGGCGTTAGCATGTGATAGGAAAATATATCGTAGATTTCTATTGCGCGGAGAAAAAACTGATTGTCGAAATTGATGGTGGCTACCATATTGAGAGGCAGGAAGAAGATGCCTTGCGTGATAAAATATTAACGGAACAAGGTTATAATGTAATGAGGTTTACTAATCATCATATTGACATTCGCTGGAAGATGTTCTGGTGAAAATTGGAAGTTTCGTCAAATGGTTGTGACAGAGGACCTCACCGATGCACGCTAACGGCCTGCGCTAATTTAAAACTTGCCGACTATGTTTCTGAAAAAGTTACAAATTTTTTTTAAATCCATAACAAGCAATCAGCTCAAAATGTATCATGAGCCGCATTGCGCTGAATATTCAGGATCAAGAGACTGAATCCAAAATTGTAAAAAGTATAAACGAGTTGGGCATAGCCTATGAAAAATATGATGATCTAGAAAATCGGAAATTCTAATTATCGCTAGACGCCTGCTAGAACCTTTATCATTGACAAACGGCAAAACTAGCGACATCCTGCTGCACAAACAGCGAAAGTCCAGGAAGAGCGTGGAATTTCTTCTTGCCGGTGGCGTCGAATTTTAATACTCTATTCCCAGGGAATACATGAACACAGAGCTGCTAAAAAGAATAACAATTAATCAAGATATTCTACATGGTAAGCCATCCATTCGGAATATGCGAATTGGTGTAGATGATATTTTATCATATCTTGCGGGAGGTGATACTGAAGACACGCTACTTCAGTCGTTTCCGTTTCTAGAGCGCGAAGATGTTCGAGCGGCACTGGAATATGCTGCTTTAGTAACAAAGCGTAAATCTATGATTGCTTGAATGAAAGTTATTTTTTTGTGGTGACTAAAGATTCTGATTTTTTCCATTCACACAGTCTATTAAATAAGCCGCAAAAAACCTATCAGAACCTTTATCATTGACAAATGGCAAAACCTTTATATTTTCAACTATGCGGGAAGTTAAAATAGAAAGAGTCTCGGTTTCAGATTCAAATAATCATCTGAAGTACTGGTTATCCCGTACTGATGAAGAACGTATTGTGGCTATTAGCATTTTGATTGAACAATATTTACTTGCAACTGGTTTTGACTCGTTACCCAGAATTAAGAAGTTTATAAATATTCGAAAGTTGGGTGATGTGCCAATTAAAGAATCTTAATCTCAAATGGATAAACTTTACTTACATCCAGACTTTGCAGACTTTTTAGAGTGTTTACAAAAGTTCCAGGTTGATTTCTTAATCGTTGGGGCTTTTGCGCTTGCAAAATTAGGGTACCCAAGAGGAACCGGAGACATTGATATCTGGATCAAACCTGAAAAAGAGAATGCACAAAACGCCTTAAAAGGTATCTCAGAGTTTGGTATGGCCAGTTTGAATTTAAGCATTGAGGATATTCTCTCTGGTGACGTAATTCAGATGGGCTTTCCTCCGATTCGAATAGATCTAATGAGTAAACTAACTGGAGTTTCAACAGAAGAAATATGGGCCTCCAGACAAGAAGGCAAACTAGAAAAATTCAAAGTCTTTTTTCTTTCTAAAGAAGTCTTTATTAAAAATAAAAAAGCTATTGGCCGTCACAAAGATTTGGCTGATATCGAATCATTAATGGATGAATGAACTTTCATGCCGGTTGAAAGCTCTCTTGAAAACCCCGGGGAGCCACAGATTTCAATTCTTTATGTAGAATCTTGTCGATTTCATGGTGGCAGCTGCCGCATTCTGCCCCTGCCCCGATGGTATATTTCAGAGACTCCCGGCTTGAGCAGCCATCATGAATGGCTGCTTTGATCGAATGGTCATTAACAGCACGACATACACAAACAATCATATGAACATGATAATGATTCTCAACTACATCGTCAACTATTATATAGAATTTTTTTATCTTTATTTGGTGTATTTTTTGATCAGGGTATCGAGTTCTTTGCTTAACGCATCATAGCCTTGAGCAGCGAGAACCTCGGCAAACTGCTGGCGATACGTTGTCGACAGCATGATTCCTTCTATTTCAACATCATAGACTAGCCATTTACCGCCCCGGTTTCGCACCAGGTAGTCAACCTTGCCCATTTTTCCGTTATACTCAACCAAAGTATGAACAATGGCAGCTTCTTTCCCTTTCATAGTCTCGCCATTGTATTCAATTTTGTTATTATTGTAATTTTCCATTCTCGACAGATAGTATACGAGAATAAATTTGCCAAACTTATCTGCAAAGCTGTCTTGCTGTTTGGCATTCAATTTCGTTTTCCAAAGGTTTCGCAGAGTTCTTTGCGATAGCAGGCGCACATCAAAACTGTCATAATAAATTTTTGACAGCTCTTTTTTCTTATCGCCCGGCTTCTTATTCGATGCCAACACTGATGTTATAGATGAAATGGTTGATTTCATCTCTTCAGCCGGCCCTGCATACGCTATAGTTGAAAATAATACGCTCAAGAGCGCGATTGTTGTAAATTTAGTAAAATATTTCATTTATTCCTCCACTTTGCGGCGCTGGTATTGATAAAAAACATCTCTTAACAGAGTGTAATCATCAATTGCGCCATCGATCAAGTCATGATATTGATTCGGATCCATCGAAAAATCGTTTAACCAGAAAAATGTATAGGCTCCCATACCCGCCAGAGTCGCATAGCCCGGTTCTTCAGGAAACACTGCGTAACCGAGTACCCAGGGTTCCGGCTTTAAGAACAGGTCTACTGTGAATCCGCTCAAGTCTCGAGTATTTGACGGTCCCAGGAACGGAAGGTTCAAATAAATTCCAGGTTCTAACCCCCAAACCCCGAGAGTCTGATCAAAACTTTCATTTGAGGGATCTATATCAAACCAGCCTTTGGCCGGGTCAAAGAGCCCGCCAAGACCTACGCTTGTATTGATGCCAAACCGGCCCAGTTCACGACCTGCCCCGGCAAATTTTCCCTGTAAACTACTGTTGATTAACCTCACCGGCATATGAATATTGTCGGCAAAATTAGAGAGGCCAAGTCGGATGAATTTCGGTACAACAAAATCATAGCCGATTGCAGCAGGTCGCATCAGGTATGTCAAAAAGAAATGATTGAATTTATGAATGGGCCGGTTGATAAACTCAAGCGGATCTGAAATTTCAAGTTTTTGTTCTGCCGGTTCATCATCGAGAAATGCAGAATTATCATCATAAGAATCTTCAAAACCTGTCGAGTCTTGCTCGTTATTTTCCTGATTTTCGAGATTATCTTGAGTATTGCCTTCCGTAGTGTTTTGTGTCTCGGTTGAACTTTCTGAAGATTCTGCTTCAGACGCTTCACCTGCAGCAGTCTCCCCTTCGAGACTAACTGCTTCAGTATTTTGAGTTTCAGATTCAGAATTATCAGACGACTCAGAGCCTGTAGTTGGTTCCTGTGTATTTTGAACAATGCCGAAAAGTGCTCTTTGCCCTGCACCGGTGCCTTGTTTTTCAGGAAGCTGACGTCCCGATAAAAGACCCGCCGAAAATAACAAACCAAGAATTGCAATGCTGGGCTTTTGATATCGCATTTTAATGTGTTTAGTTTTCAAATGATTCGCAAATTCAGATTTTGCGTTCAATCTATTTATAGATAAACTTGCCTATGAGATCTTCTATATCAACCGCAGATTCTGTTTCGCCAATTTCACCGCCGGGTTCGAGATAGAGATCCATCCCCCCCTTTGTTATTTTAACATATTTAGCCCCAATGAGACCTTTGGTGCGAATTGAGGCAATCGAGTCTTCTTCTATCTTAACAGTATCATCAATATTCATTTTCACTACTGCCAGGCTGCCGTCTAAAGTAACTTTCGATACCTTGCCGACCTGCACGCCTGCAACTTCAACTATTGCACCCTCTTTTAGTCCCGAAATCTGCGAGAATTTTGCAGAAATCACATATCCCGAATTACCGAACAGAGAAATATCTCCCATATACAAAGCCAGCCACGAAAACGATGCCAACCCTGCTAAAATAAACAAGCCGGTGTATAAATGTAGTTTGGTTTTATTCATGGTGTCCTCATTATCTTCGTCATTTCCATTTTTTCATTTCGGCCAGAATTCCCTTGAGCCATGGGCTTGGCGCATTTTGAACTTTGCCCGGCTCAACCCCGTCAATTAAAGTACGGTTGTGTAAGATTGCAATACGGTCTGCGATGCGAAAAATCTGCGGAATATCATGACTCACAATTAGAGCAGTATAGCCAATTCTCTCATGGGTTGCTTCGAGCATATCATAGATATTGGCCTGTGTCTCGGGGTCAAGGCCGGTCGTCGGCTCATCAAACAGAATAATCTGCGGGTCCCGCACCAGAGCCCGCGCCATGGCTGCTCTTTTTTGCATACCACCAGAGATCTGGCTGGGAAACTTTGCAGCTGCTTCATCGATTTGCAAAGCCTTGAGTTGCGACATTACCTTATGTTCAATTTCTTCGCTGCTCAACTCTGTTTTCTCGATAAGTGGCAAAGCTACATTGTCAAAAATTGTACGAGAGTCGAACAGGGCTGCTCCCTGAAAGACAACCCCAAGCTGGCTGCGAATTGCTTCGAGAGACTGGTCATCCGCCCCGTTCATCTGCCTGCCTTCAATTAACACCCGTCCTGAGTCGGGCTGATCAAGACCCAGAATATACTTGAGCAAGACAGATTTCCCGGCTCCTGAAGGCCCAACAATGACCGTTTTTTTGCCTCTCGGTACTGATAAGTTAACATCTTCATGAACAACTTGTCGACCAAAGGATTTATGAGCATTTTCAACGACAATCGCCGGTTCAGCAGTTGTCTTTTTGCGGATAGTTTTTTCTGGTGTTGTATTTTTTCGAGTTGCCATAATCAGATAAGTGCCGAGGTCAATAAGTAATCAATAAACAGTACCGTAATGCTGCCCGTCACCACGGCAGAGGTGGTTGCCCGGCTGATACCCGACGCACCTTCTTCTACACGGCGGTGAACATTGAAGCCATTCGAGGCTGCAATCGAGATGGCCAAAAAACCAAATGCCACTGCTTTTACCAGACACATGCGCATTAATGTACCATCTATTGAAGACGCTATTCCGTTGAAATAGGCGCCACCAGAAATTCCTAAAACCAGCACTCCTGCAATATAGCCGCCAACAATACCAAACACTGAAAAGATCAAAGTCAAGACCGGGGTCGAAATAAGCCCGGCGGCCAGTTTGGGCGAAACCAGGAAGTTCATGGGTTCAATTGCCATACAGGTCAGCTGATCGATCTGGTTTGAATGCCGCATAACACCCAGTTCTGCGCATAACGCTGAGCCTGCCCTGCCAATCAGCAACAGGGCGGTCAAAACCGGCCCCAATTCTGAAAGCATCGTATAAATTACGCCAGAACCCAATGCGTCTTCTGAGCCGAATCGTGCGAGAGTATGGTAGCCTTGTACTCCCAATACCATACCTGTAAAAAGGCCGGTAAGGGCGATAATCGAAACGGATTGATTGCCAATGAGGTAGATTTCTTTTAAGATTACTGAAAATCGAAACCGGGGCAGTAAAATTCCCCGAAAAGCTGCCCACACAAAAACACCCCAGGCTCCCAGTTTCTGAATATACTCTTCAGTGTTCTTTCCCAGTTTTGTTATTCGTACCAGAGGATAATGTAGAAGATTCCCCAAAGGGCTGGCCAGGGAATTTTTTTGAATCGTCATTGTATCAACCACGATAGAAAGGCATTTCTGCCTGTCGATTAAAAAGAGCACGTTTCTAGAAAATAGCAGGTTGACTACACGTTCAATTTTTTGATTTTCAGGTATGTCATCTTTCGATGCCGTCCAATTTGCCCGGGACCTGCAGGGGGCAGAAAGTCTCGCAGAACTGATCGCAATCTGGCTTCGGGAATTGAATGCCAAGGGTCTCGAAATTCAGCGTTTTAATCTGGGAATGCGTACCCTGCATCCGCAGATTGCCTCACAAATTTTTCTATGGAATGCAAAGGATGAAGCCGCAACAAATTTGAATGTCAATACCATCGATAATTCAGAAAGCCACTACCACGGCTTCAAGATTATTAACCGGGGGTTTCCCCTTTCTGATTTGAATTCAAAAGAACTGCAGAGCAGCCCCATCCCCAAAATTTTACGCGAGTTAGTAACGTTTCATTTTTATTTGCCTGACTTTTCAACAGATTACCCTTTTCCGATTCTGAAAGATCTGGCAGAGCGAAAGATGACCGGGTATCTTGCACTGCCGATTCTCGAACAGAACAGATCTCAGGTTTTTGTAAGCTTTGCCAATTCTAAGCCAAACGGTATTGACCCCAATGAACGGGCATTGATTGAAGAGACCGCCATGCTGTTCGGACTTATCTGGAATAGTGCCGCAAAAGTAGAAATGTTCACCCGCCTGATGCAATTGTATCTGGGCCCGATTACTGCCGGTAACCTGCTTGCCGGTCAGGTCGAGCGTGGCGATGTTCGCGAACTCGAGGCCGTACTATGGTTTTCTGATATTCGCGACTATACGGGGTTAACCCTGAACCACCCGCCTGAAGATGTTATCGCCTGGCTCAATGAATACTATGACCTGCAGATAAATCTTATACATCGAGCGGGAGGCGAAGTATTAAAGTTGATGGGCGACGGATTGCTTGCTGTATTTCCCTTGCGCTCACAAATTGATTTCACACCTGTTAAAGAAAAGGTAATGACTGCCGTTCGATTGTCCCACAAACTGATGGAGCGGGGAAACCGAACCCGGGTCGCCAACGGTCTACCGCGAATTGAACATGGTATTGGTCTGCATGTTGGTAAAGTTCAGTACGGCAATATAGGCGCACGGGATCGACTGGATTTTACAGTCATCGGTTCAGACGTGAATTTAACAAGCCGCATTGCTGCGATGTGTGCTCAACTGCAAGAGAAGGCTGTTTTTTCGAGTGCCTTTACTGATGGCTTTCCTGAAAAATTTACCTCATTGAATAAACATAAATTAAAGGGTGTACCTCAAGAAACAGAGCTTTTCAAGAGATAATAATAACGTATCAAAATTACTTTTTAAGCCATATCAATGAGTTTCTTAGCATTTGTCCGAATTGATGAGAGATATTGGTTACCATTCGGTTTTCGCCAATCTGAAAAAACACTACTTTACCAGAAGTACCATCGGCATTGATATCTAAACGTCTGGCGAATGCGGTAGTATGACGCTGTGATGCTGATGTTGCATTGTTCGATAGTAAAGGTGTAATATTCCCCACTGCCCGGCCAAATGTGATACCGGCTTCATAAGCCATGTTATTATAAATTTCATCATAAACAGAAATGGCATGATATTGAGCCATACTCCGGTTGGCTGCAGCTGGCAATGCGGGTGAGGTCCATGACGGGGGTGAGGTAGAAGTACCGTTTAGGCCATAGGTAGTTATAAAATGCCCATAATCTGTATTGTAAATATTATAAGTTTCCCGAGTTGCAGACCAGCCGGTGCCCGATGACTGGGCACCAAAGAGCGAGCTCACCAATATAGACTTGCCACCTTCATTGTACAGGCCATGATGAAGCGCCAGCACTCCGCCGCCGCTATCTACATAACTGACCAGCGCATTCTGAATTTGAGTCGTCATATTGGTATCCCAATGCTTATAAAAAATGACAACATCAAATTGATTCAGATAAGTTAAAACAGATTGTTGATTGGTACTGGTAAAAGGCAAGGCACCCGACATCAAGTTTACCCCGGTAACATTGAAAACAAACTCGTCATTTGCAGAATCGGCATTCAACAATGAGGTCACATGGGTGTAGTCGGTGGGAAGATTGGCCAGATCAGTGCCATAGTTACAAGGAACATCATTCGTGGTACGGTTTCCTGCACCACAGTTTCCTATATTGACTTCCCCTCCATGAATAATGAGAACCGAAGTAGATGAAGTTCTTCGACTGGCGGATGGATTTGTTTGTAAAATATTCAATACCGTTCTGGCTGCATGTGCCACTGTCTGCGGATACCAGTCTCTCGAAGTAATAATCATATTGCGGGCGTTGACAGTATTCGTAAGAGATGAATGCGGACTCATCGCCCGAACAACATCATTAGCATTATAAGTAACATCGAGTGCAGTATACGTTGCAGCTGTAGCAGTTTCTGGATACCCGGGCCCCGATCGCCCTTTGAGAAGACTATAACCTAATGATTCTGCACCCGGGCCACTCGTACCTGGGATGCGAAAGAAAACAGGAATACTGGATGCATGGCACTGGGCCAGCACAGGTTTACCGGCCCGAATAGCCTCAATTGCCAATGAATTTAATTTTTCTGCTACAGCTTGCACATTTGCGGCTGATATCTGACGATCACCACTTGCCTGCGCTGCATAACTGCCATCAACCCGATAATCGAGCATACCTGTACCGCCAGCCATGACCAATGCCGCATAATTATTCATATTCTGAATATCCTGAATTCGCAGATTGACAGGGATATCAACAGTAGCGTTCCAGGCTGTTTCCCAGGTTTTACCGAATAAACTTTGAAATTGAGAAGTAAAATCTGCATAGCTGGATCCCGTTAACGAATTTGCAGTGGCAACAATATCACCGGTAACAGTATATGCCACTGCATTGCCAACAGCTGCACTGGCAACATCGACAGAATAGTTTTGAGCCCGCAAAGCCTCATATAATACCTTGTATTCAGAATAGTATGCCTGATCCCATGCTACTACCAGTAAAATTCGGTTGACAGTCGCAGCTTCGCTGCCACTAGAATTTTGCTCCTGGAATTTCTCAGGCAGAGCAGCACTGCAACTGACCGTTGCTATAACAACTATAAAAACTAAAAAGAAAATATATTTTTTCATTAGATTTACCCCTAATGGAAAAATACCAAATTTTTAATTTTTCAGCAACTTTTTTGAGCTTATAATTAGCGTCTGTGAATATGGCGTTGAGATTTATCATGCTCGATCTTACCATCTGTCAGAAAAATCTGGCGGGAAGCCCGTCGAGCATAATCTGCCTCATGGGTAACCATTAGAATAGTCGTCTTCTGTTCACGATTGATCTGCTCAAATATACTCATCACGGTTTCACCATTTACAGAATCCAGATTTCCTGTAGGCTCATCGGCAAACAGAAACGCAGGCTGCATAATCATCGAGCGGGCAATCGCTACCCGCTGCATTTCTCCGCCCGACATCTGTGATGGTTTTTTTTCTGCACAATGGCGAACCTCAAACCGATCAAGCAACTCAAGAGCATATTCCCGTTTATCTAATTCATGATGCAGCTTGCGCGCCGGCATAAGAACATTTTCTAAAGAATTCAACTCGGGCAAAAGGTAGTGAAATTGAAAAACAAATCCCATTTCAAGATTGCGGAATCTGTGAATTTCCTGGGAATCGAGTTGCGAAAGATTTTTACCATTAATAATCACATTACCTGAGGTTGGGTCATCTAAACCACTGAGTAGGTACAAGAGAGTCGATTTTCCTGAGCCTGAGCGACCCGTTATGGCTACAAATTCTCCTGTTTTTATCTCGAGTGAAATTTTCTTGATAATAGCAACATTTGCCACACCAAAACGTTTTTCAAGATTCTGTGCTATAATTGCCGGCGAAGTCATGAAGTTCCCCGAATAATTTCTATTGGTGCAAGTCGCGATGCCATTCTAGCAGGAATAAGACTGGCAACTGTGGTCGAAGCTACAGTGATAAAAAAACCAAAAATATAAATAAAAAGATTCCAGGATACCAGCATCTTATTGCTTGAACCGAATCCCCGGCTTACGTCAATCTGGCTGATGAAATAATTCGCGACTGCCCCAACCAGGAGCCCGAACAATCCCCCGCTGATACCTAAGAAAC